>JAGOJI010000040.1 GCA_017995195.1 Cloacibacterium sp. | reverse complement strand
TTTTTGAAATGATTTGGGAAAATAATGTTAATTTTGAATCCATAAGAAGGTTTTTTTGTTGTGCAACCTCAAAGATACTTTGAGTTACTTTAATTCCTTCTTATTTTTTTATTTAGGACGCTATTGAGCTCTTGCCATATATTTTACAAATCTAATAAAAAAAATTTGAGAACAAAACACATTAGCGATTAGGTAATAAAAATTTACTCTATTTTTGCAGTAATATGATTGCCATGTTGAACAAAATATTGATATTCCCGTTGGTTGTACTGATTCGGTTTTATCAGTTGGCTATTTCTCCTTGGTTAGGCAAGAATTGCAGGTATAGCCCAACATGCTCGCATTATATGCTCGATGCTCTTAAAATTCATGGATTAACAAAAGGTTTGTATTTGGGATTAAGAAGAATAGGACGCTGTCACCCTTGGGGAAGTAGTGGATACGATCCGGTGCCGCCGAAAGAGTGAATATTGAAAGTGAAAAATAGGTTGTAGTATTATCTAAATAGTTATGAAAAATAGAATGAAGTTTTTGTTTATTTTCTTATTGGGAATTTTTAATACCGTTTGGGCTCAGGAGTATAAAGATGCCTTGTCCGATGGTGTACTGGTTATGAATCAGTCGGAAAACATACCGGTTAAGATTTTTTCGAGTCCCAATTTCGATTCTATTCAACAAAAAATGAAAGAGCCTTTGCAGCAACCTGTTTTGGTAATTTTGAATAAAAACAACACCGAAGCCCAAAATGAAAACGAGCTGGAGTACATCAAGGCTTTTTTTAATCACCAAATTGCCAATGGGTATTTGCTTTTAGACAAAAACTTCAAAACGGTATCACCAGATGTTTCACTTTCAGATGCTTATTATCTTTTGAAACCCAATGCCAATGGTTCCCTGAAAAATATAGAGAACCATAAAATAGAACTTAAAACAACATTTGGTATTTGGAATCCTTCCGAAGGAATCAATATTTTTGGTTTTAAGCTTAGGTTTTATGGGCTGATGTTTGTTCTTGCATTTGGCTTGGGCTTCATCATCATGAAAAAAATGTTCAAAATAGATGGTGTAGACGAGAAGTTTCTGGATCCTTTGTTCACATGGACTTTATTTGGAACTATTTTTGGGGCAAGAATTGGTCATGTTTTATTCTACGACAGGCATTTGTTTGTAGATGATTTCTGGAGTGTTTTTTTGCCCATACGCACCAAACCTTCCTTTGAATTTACCGGGTTTGCAGGATTAGCAAGCCATGGAGCTGCGATTGCTCTTATTGGCACTACTTTGTACTACAGTTATAGAATTATCAAAAAAAATCCGTTTTGGGTGTACGACAGGATAGGGATTGTGGTTGCTTTGGCAGGATTTTTTATACGCTTGGGTAATTTTTTTAATTCAGAAATTATTGGTAAACCCGTAGAAGCCGGCTCGCCATTTGCACTGTTTTTTGTACAACAAAGCTCCGAATACGGTGCAACGGTGCCACGCTATCCCACGCAATTGTTCGAGGCCATTGGCTATCTCTGTTTATTCGTTTTGCTATGGGTGCTTTATCGCTTTACTCAAAAGAAATATCAACAAGGTTGGTTGTTCGGAATGTTCTTTTTTATCCTTTGGGCAATACGGTTTTTGGTTGAGTTTCTCAAAGAACCTCAAGGAAACGAGTATATCTCTTTCGCAGGGCTTAATACGGGACAAATATTGAGTTTACCTTTTATGATTTCGGGCTTGGTTATCCTTATTTATTCCAAAAGAAACAAAATTGAATCGTAGGTTTTTGGTAGTTGGTAAAGTTGTGAGAGGTAAAGATTATGATAATCAAGTTGTTACAATGTGTGATTGAATTTGGTAATGTGGTCAAAAATAGTTGGTGTTTTTTTGAAAAATAATTTGTAATATTCGCTCATTGGTTGAAAGAGGAAGCGAGCAATGCTGAGGAGCAACTTGCCAGCAATACATCCAATGTTCAAAACGATAGTTTTAGGGTGAGAAAAATCTCACCCTTTCTTTTAAAATTATCGGATGAACTCTATGGCTAAAAAAACCTTTCAGTTCTTTTGGTTTTTGTAGAACAGATACCACTGTAAGAACTTTTTCCTTCTATTTCTGGTAAGTCCCCGATGAATATTGAGGTTGCCCTTCAAATGTCCAAAGAATGATTCCAAGCCATTGGTAGTTTTGGGTATTTTTGAGTTCTGCAGGAAGGTAACATATTTGGCAAAGCCTTTTTGATGACGGAAAAACATCGCCTTACCATTTTGTGCGTATACCAATATCTACCGGTTTGCTCGTTGTAGGATTTTTGGTTGATAAAATCCTTATGTTCCACGAACCAGTCTAATATCTCTTTAATCCAGTACTGCTTTTTGGCTTCACTATCAATAAAGTGCAGTTTGCAGACAATCTCCCGAAGTTCAAAACCCGCCCTTGTTTTCGGATGTGAGGAGAGCCAAATTTTACACATCCTCTGAATATGAACCAAACATCTTTGCATCGGGACTTCGGGATATACTTTTTTGATTGCCTTCAAAAGAGATTTGTCGCCATCGCAAGTAATTCCGCCAATCTTTATCCCAAGATTGAGAATGTTTTGAAGGTCTTCTTTAAGTTCCTCATAATGTTCTCCATCAGTAACCCTGTAAAGCTGTGTCTGCTTCAAGACATCGTCTCGAAACACAACCAGACAAATCTCTTCCGAAAAGTATGTTGCGTCAATAAGCAGATAAACTTCCTTGTTTTGACTGTAGGAAAGCTTCGGGGCTTTTGACAACATCACATTGAAGTAGCGTTGCAAAGTGCTTACAGAATATCCTGATTCCAAAGAAATTTGTTCGTAGGTCTGTCTTCCAATAATCCACTTCTTAAACCAAACCTCTCTATTCTTTAAACCGACAGATTTATTTTCGGAAGTGAAATAAATTCCACAATTTTTACATTTAAACCGTCTTTTTCCGTTTTGCTTTCCCCACGAAATAGTCTCCAAACTTCCGCAACACCAACAGCGATTTTTTTTGATTTTTCAGCCATAAAAAAAGTTTATTGAAACAAAGTTCAATAAACTTTATCTATCATCTCTAATAATCGGCTATACAAAGAATTTTAACAACTATTTTTGACTATTAAATCAATAATTTCAAACTTTTATTATGTAGTGAAATACTTTAACTTTATCCTTAATACTTACGCTACGCATCTTACATTTCATCGCTATCTTCATGTTTATAAAACTTAGGCATTTGCCAATGGTATCTCACTGCGAAAATACGGATGATTACAATAACCAAAATGGTGAAAATTTGTACAAACCAGTATGCCAGTTCAGAATATTTTACCAATAACAAAAATATACCACCACCAATAATGCATGCAGTAGCATATATTTCTTTCCTAAAAACCAAGGGAATTCTGTTGAGTAGTATATCTCTCAAAATCCCTCCAAAGCAACCTGTTATAGTTCCTAAGGCAAGGCAAATCATAGGGTGAAGACCAGCACTAAGACCTTTTTGGATACCGATAATGGTAAACAAACCCAGCCCAAAACTGTCGAAAATAAACAAAGCTACCTTGAAATTTCGATGTAATGTTTTAATAAACATCGATAAAATACAGGAAACAAAAATTACCATGCACGAAAACAAATCATTTAGCCAGAAAACAGGGATATCCAGCAACAAATCTCTAATAGTTCCTCCTCCTACAGAAGTGATAAATGAGATAATGAGCACTCCAAAAGGGTCCAATCGCTTTTCCATGGCGGCAAAAGCACCCGACATGGCAAAAGATATCAGCCCCAAAAATACAATGGCGAAATTAAAATTTTCGTGTACGTTCATTTATTTACCTATTATTCATCGTGCTTCATTAAACTCTTACTGCATTGGGAACCAATAGGGTGTAGTCCCCTCCAAAAGTAATAATCTCTCGTACAATACTACTGCTGATAAACGCTTTGCTTGCAGAAGTTAGCAGAAAGATGGTTTCTATTTTATTCTCCTGTGTTAGCTCTCTGTTGGTTTGTGCAATGGCTTTTTCAAACTCGAAGTCTGCAGGATTCCGAAGTCCTCTCAGTATAAAATTTACATTTTTGCTTCGGCAATAGTCAATGGTTAATCCCTCAAAATGATCAACCTCCACATTGGAAAACTTTTTGAAAGTGTTTTTGATGAAGTTTTTTCTTTGTTCGAGGGAGAACATATATTTTTTTTGAGAATTTTGCCCGATAGCAATGATAATTTTGTCGAACAAAGGAGCGGCACGTTCTATAATATCTACATGACCTAAAGTTATCGGGTCGAAAGATCCGGGGAATACAGCTATTTTCATAAAGGAATTGTTAGATTCTAAATCTTAGAAACTGTTTAAAATTTTATTTCAGTATAATTATGCTTCGACTTCGCTCAGCATGATACTGCCTAAGAAGACGATTATTATTAATTATTTAAGAAGTGTGCCTACACGATACACCTTATTTATTATAAAAGAATTAAAACAAACTGCTTTAATTTATTTTAAAAGTGCCTTTTCTACCTCATGTCCGCACAAATCTTTGATAGAGATTCCATATATTTTTGCCTGTTGTGGTAAGATGCTGGCAGGAGAAAAACCGGGATTGGTGTTCATTTCTAATATGTGCGGGGTTCCGTTAATTAAAATATACTCCGAACGCGAAAATCCTTTCATTCCCAAAGAATTATAAGCTCTTATGGCAATTTCTTCTACTGTTTTTGTAGTTTCGGCATCTATCCTTGCAGGAGTAATTTCTTTGGATTTTCCTTCGTATTTGGCCTCGTAATCAAAAAAATCATTTTCAGAAACAATTTCGGTAATGCCTAAAACAATGGTTTTTCCATGATAATCTACCACACCTACGGAAACTTCCATGCCATCGAGAAAACTTTCAATTAAAATTTCATGGTCTTCTGCAAAGGCTTTATCTATAGCTGCCTGAAGCTGTTTTTTTTCGGAAACTTTGGAAATGCCTAAGCTGGATCCCGATTGATTGGGTTTTACGAAACATGGTAATCCCAATTGGGCAACGATTTCTTCTTCATTCACAGTATCGTTTTTCCTTAAATAAATACTTTTTGCCGAAGGAATGCCATATTTGGAAAGTACAGCTAAAGTGTCTTTTTTGTTAAAAGTTAATGCACTTTGATAAAAATCGCACCCGGTATATTTTTGTCCTACAGCATCCCAGTAGGCTTGCAGAACTCCATTTTCTCCCGGAGCACCATGAATAGTATTAAAACAAACATCAAAATTTATTTTTAAACCACTCAAAAGTTCTACCGAAAAATCGGCTTTGTTAATGGGTGTTTTGCCACCATTTTCATCAATAAAAAACCAACCTTCTTTAAGAATGTGCACTTTGTATACGTTGTACAAATCTCTATCGAGTTCATCGTAGATGAGTTGTCCACTTTTCAAAGAAACAACATATTCATCTGAAAAGCCACCCATTACTACGGCTACATTTTTTTTGTTCATAGGATTGCAAAATAGGATTTGAGGCAAATTTAATTTATTTCTTTTAATTATTGGTGGGTATGTTCATTTATTTCCTGTTTATTCATGTAAAATCTTTTCATATATTTGCTCTATTATTTTAATTAATTTTTTATGCTTAAATCGCTTTTCAACTGGAAAGTATTGTTGAATTTGGTAGTTGCGTTAGCCATTTTTACCGGATTGGTATGGCTTACTTTCAGGTGGTTAGAATACCGAACCAATCATGGAAAAGAAATTCCGGTGCCCAATGTTGTGAATATGACGGTGCATCAAGCGATTAAAGTCTTGGAAGATTCCGGTTTGGAAGCAGAAGTAGACAGTTTTAAATACGACCCTAAGTATAAACCTTTTCAGGTGCTTCAGATTTATCCATCTGCCGGTTCACGGGTAAAAGACGGCAGAACCATTGTGCTAAAAGTAAACCCGAGAACATGGGCAAAAGTAGCCGTTCCCGATGTTTTGGATCGGTACAAATATTTAGCATTCAGACAATTGGATTTGGTTGGTTTAAAGGTTGGCGATACCATTTATGAACCGAATATTCAAAAAGATGCGGTGATTAGAATGATGTACAATGGTACAACGCTGAAGCCCGGAACACTTTTGTCTAAATTTTCTACTATTGATTTGGTAATAGGTTCGGGACCATTGCGTAATGTTTCCGTGCCTAATTTGGTGGGTATGACTGTTCAGGAAGCTAAAGCCATCATTAAAACCAATCATTTCGAAGTAGGTATGGTAGAACATGAAGATGGTGGCAAAGATGAGTCGGATATTGTATATTATCAAGACCCTGAAAGAGGTTCGGTACGAGATCAGGGAATGCAGATTGATTTGTGGGCAAGTAAAAAAACACCTGCAGAACTACAGGCGAAAATTGCTGCTCTCGATAAGATTTATAAGATAAATATGACCCCGCCGCCTGCAGAGTCCGGAGATAATGGAGCGTATAATGTCCCCGAATACGAACCGGCTCCTACTAAAGTAGAGGAAACTCCTGTTCCTAAGGCAAAAGCTCCGGAAACCAAAACTACGGAAGATAAAAAACCGATACCAAAAACTACCACTACTACCGACCAAAAACCTAAAGCTACTGCTCCTACGGAGCAAAAACCAAAGCCTAAAAAGATAATTGTAGAGTAGTAATTTAATATTGAAACTATACGAAACTCGTCTCGTCAAATTGGCGAGACGAAATTTTTTAAAAATATGTTGCAAGAAAACGAAGATTTTCAGGAAGACGAGTTGTTGGAAGAAACCTCTATCGATGGAGAAAATAGTGGGCTCTTTGAACATTTGAACATTACAGTCGATAAAAAGCAAGAACCTTTAAGAATTGATAAATTCTTGCAGATTTACCGCCAAAACTCCAGTAGGAACAAGATTTCCCAAACCTGTAGAGCAGGAAATGTAGTGGTAAACGGAATTCCTGTTAAACAGAACTATCGTGTAAAACCGGGTGACGAAATTAGTGTACTTTTGGCACATCCGCCGAGGGAAAATGTGATTATCCCGCAGGATATTCCTATCCATATTGTATATGAAGACGATGACTTGATGGTCATTGATAAAGCCCCCGGAATGGTAGTTCACCCCGGTTTTGGCAATTGGGACGGGACTTTGGTAAATGCGGTGGCGTATCACTTAGAAAAAAATAATCTTCAGTCGGATTTGGATAGGGTAGGCTTGGTGCATAGGATAGATAAAGACACATCGGGATTGTTGGTAATTGCTAAGAACGAATATGCTCTAAGTCATCTCGCTAAGCAGTTTTTCGATAGAAAAACCAAAAGGCTATATTGGGCTTTTGTATGGGGAAATGTGGCAGAAGATACAGGAACTATTACAGGACATATTGGGAGGCATCCCAAAAACAGAATGCAAATGTCGGTATACGAAGACGGAAGCCAAGGGAAACACGCGGTTACCCACTACAAAGTTTTGGAGCGATTTAAGTATATGACATGGGTAGAGTGCAAACTGGAAACAGGGCGAACTCACCAGATAAGGGCTCATTTCAGGCATATTGGGCATACGCTGTTCAATGATGAAAGATATGAGGGACACCAAATCCTAAGAGGGGTAAATTTACCCAAATACAAGCAATTCATTAAAAATGTTTTTGAAATTCTACCCAGACATGCTTTGCATGCCCATACTTTAGGCTTTATACACCCGGTTACCAAAAAAGAATTATATTTTGAAAGTCCAATGCCGGAGGATATGGAGAAAGCCGTAGAAAAATGGAGAAATTATCTTCAAAACTCTTAGTGTCTTTCTGAAATAGGCCATGCGACTTGGTTTATCTTAAAAGCAGAATTAATGTAAAAAAAAACTTTGTTTTGCCTTGCGATAAAGAAAAACAGTGTAAATTTTCATTCAAATTCAATTTGTTTTAATACGTTTGATCTGTTTTTCAGTCTCAATTCATGTTAAATAAGCAAATTATAAGTAAATTTGGTTTTTAATATATTTTTAAGTTCATCATGAGGAAGAGGTTATTTTTTATTGTATCTGTATTTGTTGTGTTTTTAGGTCGTTCTCAAGAGACGGTTCCTATTTACCAACAATATTTACTTGATGGTGAATTTCTTTTTAATCCGGCTTATTTCGGAGCAACCAATGATATTGTTTTTAATGCCAATTATCAAAAACAATTCTCTCAGTTTGATGAATCACCTAATGTTCAGAGTATAGGTGTTCATGCCAATGTGGTAGATCGGTTGGGGGTAGGGCTTTCTTTTTTCAGAGATCAAAACGGTCCTATTTCTGCCAACGGAATTTCTGCCGGAGCTTCTTATTTTATTCCTTTGAGCGATGAAGATGATAGGAGAGATCAGTTTTCCTTTGGTACCTCTGTGAATTTCTATAATATGAATTTTGATTACTCCAAAATCAATCCTCAAGATGCGGGTGATCCACTTCTGAGTGGGAACAATAGCATTTTTATTGCATATGCTAATATTGGGATGCAAGCAACGTACAAAGGATTTTTTGGTGGAATCTCGGTGGTAGACATTGCTTTGAACAACGATATTCCTATTGTAAACGGTATAGAACCTTCTCCTACTAAGTTTTACATCAACTCCGGTTTCGATTGGGATTTGGGAGATGCTTTTTCCTTGGAACCTTCTGTAATGGTTAATCTAAATACCAATTCTTCCAGAATGATGGATTTTAATATGCTGGCGAAATTTAAAAATGAAAACAATGTATTCTCCGGAGGAGTAAGCTACCGAATGGCTAAGGGGAGATTTGGCGATCAACAACTTAATGTATCGCCTCTGCTTAAACTACAAATCAATCGTTTGGATATTGGCATGGTGTATAACTTCGGATTATCTAATATTCAGAACTACGGAGGCAATAGCTTTATGTTGAGTTTAGGGTATAGGCTGGAGAACTTCATCAATACCAGAGGTTTTAGAGTTCGCTAAATATTTAGGAAAAAATATTTTTTATATTCTCTCTTTACTGTTCCTATGCTTTATTTTCATATTCCTTTTTGTAAACAGAAATGCAGCTATTGCAACTTCCATTTTTCAACCTCTTTGACAACGAAAGAGCAGATGCTTCTCGCTATGAAAAAGGAACTTTTCTTGCGAAAAGAAGAGTTGGAGAACAAAAAACTCTCTTCGGTTTATTTTGGTGGCGGTACACCTTCTATTTTGTCTGTAGATGAAGTAAAAGGCTTGTTAGATGAGGTTTTGAAATATTTTTATTTTGATGAAAACATAGAAATTACCTTGGAAGCCAATCCCGATGATTTGAATCAATTTTTTTTGAAGGAACTTAAGGATACAGAAATTAATCGTTTAAGTATTGGGACACAATCTTTTTTTGATGAAGATTTACAACTCATGAACCGTGCTCATACTGCTACACAAGCCGAAAGTTCCATTAAAAGAGCTCAAGATTTCGGTTTTGAAAACCTGAGTATCGACCTTATTTATGGCTCGCCTACCTCATCTTTTGAGATTTGGAAAAAAAATCTAAGAAAGACAATAGCACTTCAGGTGCCTCATGTATCTTCTTATGCTTTGACCGTTGAACCCAAAACGGCTCTTTATCAATGGGTTAAAAAACAAAAAATAACGCCTCCCGAAGAAACCAATCAAAACGAAGAGTTTCATTATATGGTAGATTTTCTTGAGAAAAATGGTTTCAATCATTACGAAATTTCCAATTTCGGGAAGTCCGGTTTTCATTCCAAGCACAATTCTGCGTATTGGAATTATCGTCCCTATTTGGGGATAGGACCATCGGCACATTCGTACGATGGAGATAAGCTAAGGTCTTGGAACAAAGCAAATAATATTCATTATCTACAGTATCTACAAAAAAATGAGTTGCCCAAAGAGGAAGAGATTTTGTCTTTAGAAAACCAATACAACGAAATGTTGATGATTGGGCTTAGAACCGCTCAAGGTGTCGATTTGACCCAAATGGAGCAAAAGTTTGATGTGCCAATCATGCAAAAGCTCCTCGAAACTGTACAATCTAAAATCCAAGAAGGGATTTTTGTGATAGAAAACCAACATTTGAAAATCAAAAAAGAACATTGGTTTATGGCAGACGGAATTGCGGCAGATCTGTTTTTAGTCTGATTTTAGGGAAGCTACATCAATTTAAATAAATTTCATATTTGTTGAAATTTTTAATTTTTTCAATCAGGTGGGCATTAATTTGTACCGATTGATACAATGACCGAAGTTCTATAAAATTTTCGTCGGCAGGATTTTTTAGATATACGTTCAGTTTATGTTCTCCTTTGGAGGCGAGAATTTGGTTTTTGAAGAAATCTAAATCGCTTGCTTTCAATTCATTCACAGGAATTACCAGTGATAGGCTTTTGGCAAATTTCTCAAAGGCTTCTTTCAGTTCCAGTATATCGGTTACGTTTACGAATACTCGTCCGTCATTAGCTTGTGTAAATTTTATTTTTACAATAACGAAGCGGTGTTCTGCCAGCTTGTCTCGCAGTTTCATATAATCTCTGTCGCCCAGCCTGAAAGAATATGAGCCGCTATAATCTTCCAAAGTAATGAACGCTATTTTCTCGCCGGAGTTTTTGCCATCTCGGATTATGTACTCTGTAATTAATCCTGAAACAGTGTATTCTTTAGCATTTTCGAACTGTCTTTGCTTTTCTTTCCAATCCATTTTTTGGTTGAAAAGGTTTTGCTCCTGTTTTCCAAAAGCTTGCTCCTTGAAAGCCTCAACCTCATCAAGATTCAGAAAGTTGAAGTTTCCTTTGGGTTCGGCTTTTTTTATAGGCTCGTCTATTAAATCCTCTTCTGCTTCGGGATTTTCAACAATCAAATCTATTACTTCCTCTTTTTCGGCATCGTTTTCTTCATCAACTATTGGGGAATTCATATCCACTTTATCAAGTTCTACTTCTTTTTTATTTTTATCTTCCAAAACAAATTTTTTGGATAACTCTCCTTGAATAAATTGAAACTGATACCTGAACTCGTCTAAAGGGTGAGACGAAAGGTAGAACCCGATAATTTCCTTTTCTTTGTTGAGTTTGTGCATGTTTTGCCATTCGGCACACGGTAGAATTTTAGGTTGCTCTATTTGAATTTCTTCTGCCATATCAGCAAACAACGAGTTTTCCACCGAATTTTTATTGTCCTGAAAACTTTGTCCGTAGCGTAATAATCTTTCTAATGTTGTTCTGTTGGTATTGTCTATATCGAAATACTGTGCTCTGTGGTAGGTGTCCAATTCATCAAAGGCTCCTGCAATAACCAAGCTTTCTACCACTCTTTTGTTGATTTGGGAAGATGGAAGTCGCTCAAAAAAATCGTAAACATTCTTGAACCTTCCGTTTTGCCTTTCGGTATATATGGCTTCACTCGGACCTTCGCCCATACCTTTAATAGCACCTAACCCAAAGCGAATCTGTCCTTTTTCGTTTACTGCAAATTGGTATTGACTTTCGTTGACATCTGGTCCCAAAACATCTACACCAATGGCTTTGCAATCTTCCATGAAAAGAGTGATTTGCTTGGTGTTGTTGATGTTGTTACTCATAACACTTGCCATATATTCTGCGGGATAATTAGCCTTTAGATAAGCGGTATGATAGGCAATCAAGGCATAACATGTAGAGTGAGACTTATTGAAAGCATATTCGGCAAAGGCTTCCCAGTCTTTCCATATTTTGTTGAGCTTGGTTTCGTCCAGATTATTTTTCTTTCCTCCTTCTATAAATTTAGGATACATTTTATCCAATACATCTTTCTGCTTTTTCCCCATGGCTTTTCTCAGCGTATCGGCTTCTCCTTTGGTGAAATTTGCCAATTTTTGAGATAAGAGCATTACTTGTTCTTGGTATACAGTAATTCCGTAAGTTTCTTTCAGGTATTCTTCGGTTTCGGGCAGGTCGTATACAATTTCTTCTAACCCATGTTTCCTGTTAATAAAGTTAGGAATATATTTGATAGGTCCGGGTCTGTAGAGGGCATTCATTGCAATAAGATCGGCAAAAACCGTAGGTTTTAGCTCTCGCATATATTTTTGCATTCCGGCACTTTCGTATTGGAAGATGCCTATAGTTTTTCCTTCTTTGAAGAGTTGATAGGTTTTCTCGTCGTCCAAAGGAATTTCATCGGTATCAATATGTATTCCGTGTCTTTCTTTTATAAGTTTAATGGCGTCTTTAATGATGGTTAAAGTTCTCAGTCCCAGAAAGTCCATTTTGAGCAATCCTGCACTTTCTGCCACAGAGTTGTCGAATTGGGAAACCAAAATTCCTGCATCTTTTGCTGCAATAGAAACCGGAACCAGATTGGAAATGTCTTCGGGAGTAATAATTACTCCACAGGCATGGATGCCTGTATTTCGGATACAGCCTTCCATTTTTTTTGCAGAATCCAGTACGGTGAATCTTTCGTCTTGGGGATTTTCTAAAACTTTTTTTAGCTCCTCTACCAAGCCATGGTCTTCGGGTCTGAATTTGGATAAAGGATTTTTTAATACTTTAGCAATATTGAGTCCTGGAGGACTACTCGGGACGAGTTTGGCAATATTGTTGGTTTCGGGGATAGAAACGTCTAATACTCTTCCGGCATCTTTGATGGCGGATTTTCCTCCCAAAATAGAATAGGTAATAATTTGTGCTACTTGATTTTGTCCGTATTTATCAATAACCCATTTAATGATTTTATCGCGGCCTTCATCATCAAAATCAATGTCTATATCGGGCATTGAAATCCTTTCGGGATTTAGAAAACGCTCAAAAAGTAAATCGTATTTTATAGGATCTACATTGGTAATCCCAATGCAATAGGCAACTGCAGAACCTGCCGCAGAGCCACGTCCGGGACCCACAGAAACCCCCATTTTCTTGGCTTCGTTACAAAAATCCTGAACAATGAGGAAATAACCGGGATATCCCGTATTGGCAACTACCTCCAGTTCAAAATCGAGTCTTTCCTTTATTTTTGGGGTAATTTCTCCGTATTTCCTCTTTGCACCTTCGTAGGTAAGATGGGTGAGATACGCCATTTCGCCGCGTTTCCCTCCATCTTTTTGGTCTTCTTCATGAAGAAACTCCAGCGGAATATCGAATTTTGGAAGCAAAACGTCTCTTTTTAACGTATAAGGCTGAAATTTTCCTAAAAACTCAGAATATGCTTCAAAAGCATCGGGGTAAGAATTGAAACTACGCTTTATTTCTTCGGTATTTTGAATGAAAAATTCTTTGCTTCCCAAGCCTCTTCTTTTCCCAAAGCCTTTTCCTATGGGAGTTGATAATTTTTCGCCATCTTTGATACACGTTACAATATCTTGAATGTTGGCATCTGATTTTTCGGTATAGAAGGTTTCGTTTTGAGCAAGAATCTTAACATCATATTTTTCTGCAAATTGAAGCAATACTTCATTAAGGTGTTCTTCTTCATGTAGTCCGTGATGTTGGATTTGGACATAGAAATCCTCGCCAAACTCATTCTTCCACCACTTGAATACTTCTTCGCCTCGTTGTTCCCCAATATTGAGAATAGTGGAAGGAATATCACCAAATATTCCACCTGTTACAGCAATTAAATCTTCTTTGTATGTTGCAATTTGTGTTTTTGAAATTCTGGGAACGCCTGCGTAAAATCCGTTGGTATAGCCCAAAGAAGAGAGTTTGCATAGATTTCTGTATCCGTTGGCATTTTTGGCTAAGAGAACTGCTTGTGTTCTTCGGTCGGGATCGTCTTTGGTAAACTGCTTTTGCTCGGGTCTTTCGGAAATATAAAATTCGCAACCTAAAATAGGGATTAAAGGTTGAAAGTCGAAATAAGGAGGTAGTGGTTGATCAAATTTTTCTCCACTTTCCTCAGCTTCTTTTTTCTTATCGAGGTAAGATTGATTTTCTTTTTTTATCCCCGAATTTTTGTTCTCTACTTCCGAAACAAATTTGAAAGCTCCCATCAAATTGCCCATGTCTACTATTCCTACAGCAGGGAAACGGTTTTCAATGGCTTTATTGATGAGGTCGGAAATCGTGGTAGTCGATTGTAAGGTAGAATAAATACTATGGTTGTGGAAATGAAAATAATCTCCAATTTCTATCTCATCTGCATCGCCGAAATCTATCTGCTTTTTTTTCTTTTGGGAGGCTTCTACTTGCCTTCTGATAACAATTTCAAAAGGTTTTATCGGCTGAGAATGAAGGCTTTGGAAATGTCTTAATTGTTCATCGGTAAAGAGTAGTTTTTCCTTGGGGATAATGCCTAATCTTACCATTTCGAAGAATACCTGAGCGGTAGCATTTACGTCTGCTGCGGCATTGTGGGCTTCATCGAACTCGTAACCGTATAATTTTTGGAAGAGTTCTCCCAGTTTTGGAGATTTGTAGCGTCCGCCTCTACCACCGGGAAGCTGACAATAGTCGGTTCCAAGTTCCATGGTATCTGCAGAAGGCATTTTTTGCAACAGGTTTTCTATGTTTTTTCGGTGAAATTCTGCCCCTACAATTTTATAATCGAAGTCAATATTGTGTCCTGCCGCTACTTTGGTTTTTTTAAGTACTTCATTAAATTCCTCTAAAACTTCAGTCAAATCCTTTCCTTGTTCCATGGCCATTTTAGTAGAAATTCCATGAATTCTTGTTGCGTTAAACGGAATATCATAACCTTCAGGTTTTATGATATAGTCTTGATTTTCGATAAGATTTCCCTCATTGTCGTGTAGTTGCCAAGCAATTTGTACCATTCTGGGCCAATTGTCGGAATCGGAAAGGGGTGCGTTGAAATTTTGTGGTAATCCCGTAGTTTCGGTATCGAAAATCAAATACATTTTTGAAAAAAATTTGAGGTAAAAATAAGCTAAAAAAAGGATTAAGAAAAATCTTATTTTTTTAATTTTTTCTTTTTCGAATATCCATTTAACCCCAAAATACAAATTTGAAAGAGATGAAAAATGAAAAAAAATCGTAGATTAATAAATTTTATCGATTGGGTTTAAGGTAAAACAATATAACTGCTTGTATTGGCTCAAAAATGTTTAATTTCGTATTTGGATTCAGTTTTTACATATTTTTCAGATGGAAGAACTTAGTTTTTGTGTGTACCTGTAAAAAAAACACAGTTAAAACTACATAGATAGCATCAGATAAAATAATCTGCGGGAAGTATATTATGAGTATTAAATTAAAATCTACGGAAAATAGCGTTCAAAACTTTATCAATGCGAATCTCCATGCAGATTTGCATGGCTTATTGCTGAAAAAATCACCATTTCCGGAGGTTACGATGCAGGAGTTGGTGCAACAAATTAAGGGTAGAAAAGTGGCGGAGAAAAAATTTCCGTTTCTATTGAAAGAAGGAATTATTTTTCCACCTCATCTCAGCTTAGAGCAGGCTTCATCGCAAAATACGGCGGCATACAAAGCACAATTTTTTCAAGGAAAAAGTTTTGTGGATTTTACTTGTGGTTTTGGGATTGATGCTTATTTTTTAGGACAAAAATTTCAGAACATTACTTTGGTAGAACAAAATTCCGAACTTTTGGAATTAGTGAAACACAATTGGCAGATTTTAGGAAAGGAGGCACTTTTCCTCAACCAAGATTTAGAGGACTTTTTGAAAGAAAACAAAGATAGATTTGATTTGATTTACCTCGATCCTGCTCGGCGAGACCAAAACAAAAGAAAGGTCTTTCTATTAGAAGATTTGTCTCCCAATATTTTGGAAATTCAAGAAAAGTTATTTAATATTTCAGATAAAATTCTCATTAAACTTTCTCCACTTATTGATTTATCTCATTTAATTGATAATCTGGAACACGTAGAAAAGATTTGGATTGTTTCAGTAAAAAATGAAGTCAAGGAAATCTTGGTTCTACTCGAAAAATCTTTTGTGAAAGACGATACCGAAATTATTTGTGTAAATTTAGAATCCGAGGAAAACGATTTTACTTTCAAATTCAAAGAAGAAAAATCAGCAGTTCCCGAATTTTCGGAACCGGAAAAATTCATCTATTTACCCAATAATTCGGTGCTGAAATCAGGAGCATTCAATTTGATTTCTTCAAAGTTCAATCTCAAAAAACTACATTCAAATACGCATATTTATACGTCTTTAGAAAGGGTAGAACAATTCCCCGGTAGAGTTTTTGAAATGGAAAAAATAGAAGGAAAATCATTAACAAAAGGCGAAAAATACAATGTTATTTCCAAAAACCATCCACTCTCTCCGGAAGAAATTAAGAGAAAATACAAAGTAAAAGACGGCGGAAACAGGTATTTAATTTTTACCCAAAGTTTTCAAGGAAAACTCATTTTGAAGTCATTGTAAAAATCTATTGTCTAAATTTTTGCAAGGTTTTTAATTATTCTTTAACTTTGGTAATTATTAGTTATAAAAAATGAAAAAAATAGTTTTCACATTATCTATAGCCATTGTTGCTACATCGTGCGGTATGCCCGAAGGAGGCAACAAAGGGGTGATAAAAAAAGAGGAAGGTGTAGTAAGGTACGATGATGCCAATGCCGAAAAACCAACTCATCAGGTAAAAGAAGTGGTAGACTCTACCAAGAAAGTTGTTGAAAATAAAGAGGTTGAAAAACCTACCAAGCCCGAAGAGAAAAAATAAACTTTTTAGAGAACAACGAATGTCTTGCGGTGGTAAGGCATTTTTTTTAAGGACAATAAAGAAAGATAGAGATACTTTTATCTTAAATTAAAAATATGATGAATACACAATCTTATATTCAAGAAAACAAACAACGTTTTTTAGATGAATTAATCGAACTTCTAAAAATAGCCTCTATAAGTGCCGATCCGGCATACAATCAAGATGTGTTGAATTGTGCAGACGCAGTAGCCAAACATTTGACCGCTGCAGGAGCAGATGATGTGGAAATTTGCGAAACAAAAGGCTATCCTATCGTTTTTGGTAAAAAAATAATCGATAAAAATTTACCTACTGTCTTGGTATACGGACATTATGATGTGCAACCTCCGGATCCTTTGGAGTTGTGGGAGAGTGGACCTTTTGAGCCTGTGGTGAAAACAACACCTTTACACCCAGAAGGAGCAATTTTTGCAAGAGGAAGTGCCGACGACAAAGGGCAATTTTTCATGCACGTAAAAGCCTTTGAAGCGATGATGAAGACCAATACTCTGCCATGCAACGTAAAATTCATCATTGAAGGAGAAGAAGAAGTAGGCTCTGCGAGTTTGGGAGATTTTTTAGAAGAAAACAAAGAAAAATTGGCTTGTGATGTCATTTTAATTTCCGACACGCACATTTATTCCAACGAACAGCCAACGGTTACCACAGGATTACGAGGATTGAGCTATGTGGAAGTAGAAGTGGAAGGACCCAATAGAGATTTGCACTCCGGTTTGTACGGTGGAGCGGTTCCGAATCCTATCAACGTATTGTCTAAAATGATAGGGAGCTTGATTGATGAAGATGGAAGAATTCAGGTAGAAGGATTCTATGATAATGTAGAAGAAGTTTCGCTGGAAGACCGAGCAGAAATGAATAAACTAAAAGATGACCCGGAACATTTTAAAAAATCGATAGGACTGAGTGGGGTAGAAGGAGAAAAAGGCTACACTACGCTTGAGAGAACTTCTATAAGACCAACCTTGGACGTGAATGGAATTTGGGGAGGTTACATTGGAGAAGGTGCTAAAACAGTGATTCCGAGTAAAGCATTTGCTAAGATTTCTATGAGGTTGGTGCCTTTCCAAACACCTGATGAAATTACCGAGAAATTCAAAAAACACTTTGAAAAAATTGCACCGGCGAGTGTTAAGGTGAAAGTAACACCACACCACGGAGGAATGCCGTATGTACTACAAAGCAATACCCGCGAATTCAGAGCAGCAAAATTAGCCATGGAAAAAGCATTTGGCAGAGAAGTCTTGCCGTATAGAAGCGGAGGAAGTATCCCAATTACCAGCTTGTTCGAGAAAGTATTGGGAGCAAAATCTGTATTGATGGGCTTTGGCTTGGATTCAGACGCAATTCATTCGCCTAACGAGCATTATGGCCTATATAACTTCTACAAAGGAATAGAAAGTATCCCTTATTTCTTCGAATTTTATACCAAGGAGTAAAAAAACGATTGAAAATAATATAGGGCTAAAGAGAATCTATGTTAAATGGTTTCTTTTTAGCCCTTTTTAGATGTGTATCGGTTGTTAATTTTCTATTCCAAATCAAATAATTCCGCCGGATTTATCTTAAACTGTAGCATTTTTGCTGTATCTCTTCCGTTATCTCCTCCTTTTCTTTGCATGGTTATTTTGCCGATTTTGAAATTTCCTTGTTTGGTAATTTCAATATTTCCATTACCGAAATAGTTCAAACAGAAATTCATGGGTTTTAGAATCCATCGAGAATTTTCTTTTACTTTTTGTGCTACCAGCATCCATTCTGCCGAAAATTGTCCGCGACCTTTTAAAATGTCAGAAACAATAAATGATTTATTTTCATTCAATACTGTCCTAAATAAAAATTATTAAAAATAGAAACAGCCTAAATACCTATTTTACATTTAGCTTTACATTTAATTTCAAAAAAGAACCCCTT
This sequence comes from Cloacibacterium sp., assembly GCA_017995195.1. GTDB lineage: Bacteria > Bacteroidota > Bacteroidia > Flavobacteriales > Weeksellaceae > JAGOJI01. The sequence goes on along the minus strand of JAGOJI010000040.1, from coordinate 29 downwards.
GATAATAGTTTTTGGGGGTTTCAGGCGGT
>JAGOJI010000039.1 GCA_017995195.1 Cloacibacterium sp. | reverse complement strand
CCGAGATAGCCAATAATGGAATATTTGAAACCTTGTCGTGCAATTATGCTCATGCTATGTTTTTACTTGGTATTTGTAATTGGTAATTAGTAGTAATTAAGTATTTAGTAATTGGTATATTGTACAATTGTAGCTTTATTCATTCAAAAAAATAATGTTATTGATATAGTTGCGGTAATCCTTTACAAACTCAGCGTTTTGGGAATCTATAAAATCCTTGGTCAACCGCTCCGGTTCAAAGGAGTTTCTGTTGAGATAATAAGCCTTGTATCCCCAATTCTCAACTTCTTCAATAATATTCCAAATAGGAGTGTTGTGGTGGCGTTGTTCTATTTCTACCATCATGTTTGGGCGGTATTTTTTTATGGTTTGTTCCGCTCCTTTTAGTGTAAGGTGTTCATTGCCTTCTACATCTATTTTAATGAAGTCCAACCGAGGTATATTGTTGATTAAAGCCCACTCGTCTAAGGTGAGCACTTTTACTTTTTGCAAGATGGTTTTTTGCTCGCCTTCCTCTTTCAAATCTGTTTGTAGTGTGCCTCGGGAATGTATGGTTTCGCCGTTCATCACGGGTATTTTGAACTGAGCAGTGGTGTTTTCGTTGGATAGGGCTATATTATAAGAATTCACTTTGGGGAATAGCCTTCTCAGTCTTTTGTAAAGTGTTTTGTTGGGCTCAAAGGCATACATGTTTTCAGGGAAAAGATGATATTCTAAGTAGTACAGAAAACTTCCTACATTGGCTCCAATATCCATAAAAACAGCGTTTTTGGGCAAAAACTCTTTTATCCAAACCAATTCCGGTTCTACTTTTCTTTCCAAAGCATTGTCTCTGCGGAGTCCGATTAATTTTTTGAAAAATCTGCTTTTATAAACAGACGGCGATACAAATTGAAGATTTTCAGCCAACTGACTATACAAACTCATGTGAGTGGTTTTAATTTGACAAAAATAGGGTTTAAATTTTAAATTTTCTTACTACTTTTGGAGGAATGAATGCTCAGCTTTTTAATTTAGTAGAACATACCAACCGCAGCATATTTCTTACAGGTAAAGCAGGAACGGGAAAAACCACTTTTCTGAATGATTTTGTCCAAAAAACACGAAAAAAATTTGTTGTGGTAGCTCCTACAGGAATTGCCGCCATCAACGCCGGAGGTGTTACCATTCATTCTATGTTTGGCTTGCCACTTCGCCCTTTTGTCCCTACCTTGGATAGGGTAGATACCAATTTGGCAATGAATATTTCAGATTTAATGCCCCATTTCAAGTATCGGAAAGAAAAACTGAAACTGTTGCGAGAAGTAGAAATTATCATTATTGATGAGGTATCTATGCTCAGAGCAGATATTTTGGATATGATGGATTTCTCGTTGAGGTCGGTTCGGCGAAACCAACAGAAGTTTGGAGGTGTACAAATGCTGTTCATTGGAGATTTGTATCAACTTCCGCCCGTGGTAAGAGACGAAAATGAATATATTCTCAAAAAATATTATGCCTCACCTTTTTTCTTTGATGCGGTAGCATTGCAAGAAACCAATTTGCTCACTATAGAGCTCACCGAAGTTTTTAGGCAAAAAGATGAAGATTTTCTGAAAATTCTTAATGCTATAAGAGATGGCGATGTGGAGCATATAGACTTTGATAAGCTCAATGAACGATATATCCCGAATTTTGAACCCGATAAAGAATCGTTTGTGTACCTGTGTTCGCATAACCGAATGGCAGACGACATCAATCAGCAAAAACTAAAAGAACTTAAGACAAAATCTTATTTCTATAAAGCCAAAGTATTCGGAGATTTTCGCGAAAACCAGTATCCTAACGATGAAATTTTGGAGTTTAAAGTAGGAGCTCAGATTATGTTCATTAGGAATGATGCTTCAGGAGAAAGGAAATATTTCAACGGGAAACTGGCGGAAATTAGTCATTTAGAAGAAGACAAAATCTCGGTTGTTTTAGATGGTACAAATGAAGAAATTACCCTGAAAAAAGAAGTTTGGGAACAAAAACGCTATTCTTTGGATTATCAAAAAAATATCGAAGAAGAGGTGTTAGGCAGTTTCGAACAATATCCTATTCGTTTGGCTTGGGCGGTTACCATACACAAAAGTCAAGGGCTTACGTTTGATCGTTTAATTATAGATGCAGGGCGTAGTTTTGCTTCAGGGCAGGTTTATGTAGCACTTTCCCGATGCCGAACTTTAGAAGGTATTGTTTTAAAATCCAAAATAACACCTGAGGTTATTTTTAGTGATTCCAGGGTTTCTACGTTTCAGGACTCTACCCATGCAAACGACAAAGTAGATGCCATTCTGGAAACCGAAAAATATGACTACAGCATAAAAAAAGTATTGCGGTATACCGATTGTCTTTGGTTCAATCAGGCTTTGGAGGATTGGTATTCTTTAGCCAAAGAAAGTAAGTTTTTGGATAAGCAAAAGGCAAAAGAATTATACGAAACATTGCTCTTGGAGGTGAAAAATATGTCGCAGATTTTTCAAAAATTTGAAAAAGTCTTGCTTCAGAAAACACAAAAATTCATCGAAAACGAAGAAAATTGGCAGGAAATTGAAAATAAAGCAAAGGGAGCCGTTAATTTCTTTTTTGATAAAGTGAAAAATCAGCTTTTCGAGCCTGCAAAACAATTTTATGCCGAAACCAAAGGAATAAAAGGTCTGAAGGAATACAATGAAGAAATGCGAAATCTATTAGACGATACAGAAGATTATCTAAAAGACCTGAAAAAAGTATATTTATTGGAAACCAAACTCTTCGAAGATAAGAACGACCATGTAGTGGTAAGTACCAAAATTGCTAAGATTCCCACTCATATTCTTACGTATCAACTGTTTGAGGAAGGGAAATCTGTAGGAGAAATTGCCGAAGAAAGAGGTTTGGTAATTTCTACTATCTATGGGCATTTGGCCAAATTTTCGGAGCAGGGGTTGCTGGATTTAACCCGTGTTTTTGACAAACAAAAAATTGAAGAATTTCAAAAAGTTTTCCATGAAAATCCACAAGATAACCTTACCTCATGGAAGCAAGTTTTATCTAACGATTTCGAATACAACGAAATAAGAGTCCTATGGAATCATTTCGAATTTTTAAAAAATAAGAACGAAAATAATCATCATTAACAAAAATGGAAAAAATAGACAGTCTCAACCAAGTAGCAGAGTTTCACAAAACCTTCAATGCCCCTATTTTAGAAAAACCCATCATTCCTTCCAAAGAGCGGTGTGAACTTAGAGTTTCCCTTTTGCAAGAAGAACTCAACGAACTAAAAGAAGCTATAGAAAATAAGGATTTGATAGAAATAGCAGATGCTTTGTGTGATTTACAGTATGTGCTAAGTGGAGCCGTTTTGGAGTTCGGGTTGGGAGAAAAATTTGTACAATTATTCAACGAGGTGCAACGTTCCAATATGTCCAAAGCCTGTGATAATGAGCAGCAAGCTATAGAAACAGTAGCCTTTTATCAAGAAAAAGGAGTAGAAGCCTATTACGAAAAATCGGGAGAGAAATACAACGTGCACCGAAAAACAGACCAAAAAGTACTGAAAAACAAATATTATTCTAAAGCCGATTTAGCAAGAATTATAACATCGTAAAAATTTACACCAATAATCCTATTTTTTTAGGAAATGCCCATGCCAAAATAAAATTTTGGTACACAAGATAAGATGAGGAAGGTTTTATGTTGCTTTAATAAAAAACAAATTAAGTATATCAGCAGATGAAAAATATTCAAATAAAAGCCACTCCATTTTTTGAATTATTAAAGATAAAGGACCAATCTATGTGGGATTTATTTGCTCAAATGATTGACGGAGAAGAAAAAGAGTTAATTTTTTTAGGAGAAGAAGGTCAGGTTTTGTTTAGCTACATACTTCCGGCTTCTCTCGAAAAGCTACAAGAAGACAAAACTCTTTTTGCCCAGCAGTATGCCGATAAAATATCTAAAGCTTGATTTTTTCGCCCCCACACATCACGCCCAACGCAGAATCTCCTCAAATAAAATCTAATTTTTAGCAGATTTTTCGTATTTTTGCAAGTCGATAAAATTTTTAAAACAAAATGATTAAAATTACGCTGCCGGACGGAAGTATCCGTGAGTTTGAGGGGCAAGTTACACCACTCGAAGTTGCTAAATCCATAAGTGATGGTTTGGCAAGAAACACTATTTCTGCAATTGTAAATGGTACTCAGGTTGAGGTTACCACGCCAATTACAACGGATAGCACAGTGCAACTTCTCACGTGGAACGATGATATGGGCAAAAAAGCATTTTGGCATTCTTCGGCACACCTTTTGGCACAGGCGATTATAGAATTTTATCCCAGTGCTAAATTAACCATAGGACCGGCTATCGAAAGTGGTTTCTACTACGATGTAGATTTTGGCGATGAAGTTTTGAGTGAAAAAGATTTTGAAAAAATCGAGAAAAAAATGCTCGAAAATGCGAAAAAAGACGCAACTTTTAAATTATACGCTGTTTCCAAAGCAGAAGCACTCAAAGAATACGCAGATAACGAATACAAAACAGAACTCATTACCAATCTCAACGATGGCGAAATCACGTTCTGTACTCATGATAATTTCACAGATTTGTGTAGAGGTGGGCATATCCCAAGTACAGGAATCGTGAAAGCTGTGAAAATTCTAAATGCAGCTGGGGCTTACTGGAGAGGCGACGAAAAAAACAAGCAATTAACCCGAGTTTACGGAATATCTTTCCCAAAACAAAAGGAATTGACCGAGTTTCTTGAAAAATTAGAAGAAGCAAAACGGCGAGACCACCGTAAATTAGGTAAGGAATTAGGTATTTTTGCCTTTTCAGAAAAAGTAGGAGCAGGACTTCCGCTTTGGTTACCAAAAGGTACGGCTTTGCGTAAAAAATTAGAAAATTTCCTTTCCGAAGCACAGAAAAAAGGTGGTTACGAATTTGTAATGACACCACACATCGGAAATATTGAACTCTATAAAACATCAGGGCATTACGAAAAATATGGAGCAGACTCGTTTCAATCCATCAAAACGCCTAATGAAGGCGAAGAATTTTTCTTAAAACCGATGAACTGTCCACATCATTGTGAAATTTACAAAACCTCACAATGGTCTTACAAAGATTTACCCAAAAGATATGCGGAATTCGGAACGGTTTACCGCTACGAACAATCGGGCGAATTGCATGGTTTAACCAGAGTAAGAGGTTTTACGCAAGATGATGCACACCTCTTCTGTACGCCTGATCAGTTGTTGAAAGAATTTGAAGATGTAATCGATTTGGTATTGTATGTATTTCAAAGCTTAGGATTCTCAGACTTTTTAACACAGGTTTCCCTTCGTGATCCAAACAATCGGGACAAATATATTGGCTCTGATGAAAATTGGGAAAAAGCCGAAAACGCCATCATTCAGGCAGCACAAAACAAAGGCTTGAAAACGGTTGTAGAATACGGCGAAGCCGCTTTTTATGGACCTAAATTGGACTTTATGGTAAAAGATGCCTTGGGCAGAAAGTGGCAATTAGGAACTATACAGGTCGATTATAATTTGCCGGAACGTTTCGATTTGTGGTACACCGGAAATGATAACGAAAAACACAGACCGGTAATGATTCATCGTGCTCCGTTTGGCTCTATGGAACGTTTTATTGCGATTCTGTTAGAAAATACGGCCGGCGATTTTCCACTTTGGTTGGCTCCGGATCAATTTACGATTTTGCCGATTTCGGAAAAATATGTGGATTATGCAAAAAAAGTTTCACAATTGTTAGAAAATCACGATATTTGCGGACTGATTGACGAGCGAAACGAAAAAACGGGCAAGAAAATCCGTGATGCAGAGTTAAAAAAACTACCATTCATGCTCATTGTAGGCGAAAATGAAGAGAGAGAAGGCACAGTTTCCGTGCGAAGACGTGGAGAAGGCGATTTGGGAACCATGAAGTTGGAAGATTTTGTAACGTATTTTAAAAATGCGGCGTCTGTTTAATAGATTAAAAGATTTAATAATTTAAAGATTGTTGAGTAGCTTTTAAATTTTTTCAATCTTTTAATAATATAAAGAAATAACTTTAAAAATATAAAACCATAGCACTAAAAAGATTTAATAGAGGTCCGATGCGTCGTCCGGTACAGGAAGATTTGCATCAAATCAACGAAAAAATACGAGCGAAAGAAGTTCGTTTAGTTGGTGATAACGTGGAGCCGGGAGTGTATCCATTGGCGAAAGCATTGGAAATTGCGAGAGAGCAAGAGCTGGATTTAGTGGTAATTTCCGATAAGTCCGAGCCTTTTATTTCACGTATTTTGGATTACAAAAAATTCCTCTACGAACAGAAAAAGAAGCAAAAAGAACTGAAAGCCAAACAAGTGAAAGTGGTGGTAAAGGAAATCCGTTTCGGTCCGCAAACTGACGACCACGATTACGAATTTAAGAAAAAACACGCTGAAAAATTTCTTGAAGAAGGTTCTAAACTTAAGACGTATGTGTTTTTTAAAGGGCGTTCTATCATCTTCAAAGATCAAGGAGAAATCCTTCTGCTAAAATTGGCTCAGGAATTGGAACATGTAGGAAAAGTAGACCAACTCCCTAAACTGGAAGGCAAGAGAATGATTATGATGATGAGCCCGAAGAAAGTGGCGAAGTAGATTGAATGTAACAATGTATTTGGTGTAATAGTTTAACAATGACTGTTTCTGCAATATAATACATTTTACATTGTTATAAATGTTACATTGAGTACAATTTACATTAATTAAAAGAATTGATAACAAATACATAAAAGAAGCAAGAAAATGCCAAAATTAAAAACGAAATCAGGTGCTAAGAAGCGTTTTGCTCTTACCGGAACCGGAAAGATCAAAAGAAAAAATGCTTACAAAAGCCACATCTTAACTAAAAAAGAAACGAAGCAGAAGAGAAATCTTACGCAAACTTCTTATGTTGCTACTGTGGACGAAAAAAGCGTTTTACGTCAATTAGCCATCAAGTAGTTTTTATAAATCTTTATTCGGTTTATAAGAATTAAAAAAATTCAGAAATTTTAACCCTGAAACGGTGCCACAAAGTGAATTAAAAAGATTAAAAAATTAAGAGATTACGATTGTAAAATCATTTATCACTTATCATTTATTTTTCAAGTTCCGCCCTTTTCAAAAAAAACAATTTAAATTATGCCAAGATCAGTAAACGCGGTTGCTTCCAGAGCCCGCAGAAAAAAAGTAATGAAGCAGGCTAAAGGTTTTTTCGGTAGAAGAAAAAACGTTTGGACTGTTGCTAAAAACGCCGTGGAAAAAGCAATGCAATATGCTTACCGCGGACGTAAAGAGAAGAAAAGAAATTTCCGTTCTCTTTGGATTACCCGTATTAATGCAGGTACTAGAGAACACGGAATGTCTTACTCTCAGTTTATGGGAGCTCTCAAAAAAAACAACGTAGAATTGAACAGAAAAGTTTTAGCAGATTTAGCAATGAATCACCCTGAAGCGTTCAAAGCAGTTGTAGATCAAGTAAAATAATGTAGAATTTTTTGTTATCAATACGAAATCCCGAGCCAAAGCTCGGGATTTTTTTGTTTTTATATATTTTTGTCATTAAAGAAAAACGGTGTCATTCTAAACGAAACACAGTAAAGTGAAGAATCTCAAATATTTCTCCTCCGTCAGAAATCGAAGATTATCTCCTTTCAGTTGATGAATGTTATTTCGGCGTCTAATGACATTTTATATAGATTTAGCTATACCATCAAACTGAAATTTTTGTGGAGGGTGCTCGAGAAATTAGAATCAATGAAATTCATTGAAAATTTATTTTCAATAAAACTCTAATCGAAGATAGGTTGTAGCTTTTAGATTTCATTTAAGTAAAAAAATCCATTAAATCCATATAATTTTTTTGGTTTACTCCATGACCGCTCATATACTCACGAAACGAAAAATAAATGCTTAAATCGTAGAGCAATTCAGAGGCTTTTCTTCCCCATTCTATAGGAATTACAGCGTCATCTGTCCCATGAGAGACAAAGAACTGTAAATGAGAAAGTGCCTTTTTGTCTTTATTGATGTTCTGAAGAATTTTAGGTTCAGGATAGGCACTCAGGCACGCTATTTTTTTGAAGAGTTCAGGTTTGGTAAGAGCCAGGGCATAGCTCAATATTCCTCCTTGGCTGAAGCCACATAAATGTGTTTTACCTTCTGCCAAACCATAATGTTCTCGAATTTTTATAATATTTTGAATAATGGAATTCAAAGATTCGTTGGCTTGTGTTGTATCAATAAATTTCTCTTTATCCACGAAATTAATATCATACCATGCGTAGCCGCTGTACATTGTGTCTCTTGGAGCTCTAAAACTCACAACCAACCAATCTTCCGGTAGTGTTGGTACAAAACTGAACAAATCTTCTTCGTTACTTCCGTAGCCGTGTAAAAGTACCAACAAGGGTGTATGGGCACTTATGTTTTTGGGTTCTCTTACCAAGTAGTATAAATCCATAAGGCAAATATAGTAGAAATATTTTTTCTGATACGATTTTTACCCTAACCGACATTTATTTTTTATGTTTGTAGTGAGCTTCGGATTAAAGTTAAGTTTATTGATTTACAGTTTTTCTGTTTCTTTATGATGAAATTTTTGGAACTTATATTTATTGTATAAGTTATCGGGTATATTTTTTAACTTGCATAGTTAAAACAAAAGGAAAAGACTAAAATGACTCCTCTTTCAGAAAAACTCCGTCCTAAAAGCCTTTCAGATGTCTTGGGACAAGATCACTTAACGGGTAAAAACGGTACCATCCGTAAAATGTTGGAAAACGATACCCTAAATTCACTTTTGTTTTGGGGACCTCCCGGAACTGGCAAAACTACTTTGGCAGAAATTATCTCGGAACAATCTAAGAGAAAATTCTACCAACTGAGTGCTGTAAGTTCCGGAGTGAAAGAAGTAAGAGAAGTTATAGAACAGGCAAAACAGCAAAATCTTTTCTCAGGAAAATCTCCCATTTTATTTATTGATGAAATTCATCGATTCAATAAAAATCAACAAGATAGCCTACTTCACGCTGTTGAAAGAGGGTGGATTGTGCTCATAGGAGCCACTACCGAAAATCCAAGTTTTGAGATTGTGGCTGCTTTGCTTTCACGTTGTCAAACTTATGTGCTGAAACCATTGTTGTATCAGGAATTAGAAATGCTGATTGATACGGCTCTTAAAAGATATAATGAGGATTTTAATACCCATTTTAGTATTAAAGATAAAGAGGTTTTTATACAATATTCCGGAGGCGATGCAAGAAAATTAATCAATGCTGTAGAATGGGTTCTCAATCATTTTTTAGACGACAAGGAAACGGAGATTACCAGTGAAAAAGCTCTTTCTGCTTTGCAGGAGAACATGGCATTGTACGATAAAAACGGAGAGCAACATTATGATATTATTTCGGCGTTTATTAAATCCATCAGAGGTTCCGATCCCAATGCTGCGGTATATTGGCTGGCAAGAATGTTGGTAGGAGGAGAAGATATCAAGTTTATTGCCAGAAGGTTAATTATCTTGGCGTCAGAAGATATTGGTTTGGCGAATCCGAATGCCTTGGTGGTAGCCAATAACTGCTTTCAGGCAGTTAATATCATCGGGAATCCGGAAGCCCGAATTATTTTAAGTGAGTGTGCTGTATATTTGGCGGCTTCTCCTAAAAGCAACTCTACTTATCTGGCAATAGATGAAGCCATTGCCAAAGTGAAGCAAACGGGAAATCTGCCCGTTCCTTTGCATTTACGAAACGCACCAACTCAATTGATGAAAAACATGGAGTATGGTAAAAATTACCAATACGCCCACAACTATACCGGAAATTTTATAAATCAGGAGTTTCTACCTACAGAAATTGCGGGAACATTATTTTATAAGCCGGCTAATAATACCACGGAGAATAAAATTTTGGAAGAAATGAAGAAAAAGTGGGAAAAATATTACGGATAAGTAGTTTATAAAATTTAATCATATATTTTATTTAGTCAGCTATCCCGCCCTCGGTTCCCGCTTTTTTCTGAAAATCCAAGACTTACGCCATTTCTTTTTTCAGAAAAAGAGCTTCACTCAAACCATGTAGTAGTTCGGCGATTCAAATAAAAAATAGAAATCGTGAGCCACTTCGGGCTGCGACTAACAAACCGACAACATATGGATAAATTATTGCTATTACTTAGTATCTTTAGTGGATTAATCCGGAGATATTTTTGTAATAGACTGAAATATTTTTCAAAAAATACCAGCTATTTTTGACCACATTACCCAAAAACACCAAAGTTTCGGAGAAATTTTGGTGTTTTTTTACTGATTAATAGTGTTGCAAATGACTTATCTACTCAGCTTTCTCGAATTTTAATCCTATTTTATAGGAGCCTTTCAGGTTTTTTTCTTGTCCGGCTACTCTGTTTGGGCTTAGGTGCTCCAATGTAATTTGGTGTCCATTAAAAATAATTTTTCTTGAATAGCCTTTGTCGGGCATATCAATATCATTGATACTGAATGTTGCGGGTCTTGTGTAAGTTCCCATAAGTTCTATTTCGGCGGTTGCTACACCTTGCCAAATACATCTGGCATTTTCGGGACATCGGCTGTCTTCGGTAATTTTTTTGAAGGTAACATTCATTTGTTGATCTTGCAAAAAAAATATTTTCACCTTCTTTCAGATAGATCAAACCGTCTTGAGTTGTAGATTTTATTGTATTTATTTTTGAGGTTTTAGTACATTTTCTATTTTTTTTCTTTTGACTAAAAACGGGAACTGAAATCAATAAAGCCAATAGAATGACGATGAAATTTTTCATAGGTAGAGTTATTATTTTTTATTGTGTACTGCTATTAAAAAATATTTTGAATAAAGTCGATCAATACAATAGAAAACATGGCTATACCCACCAACAGATTAAATCCTGTTCCGTACAAAAATCCAATTAAGGCTCCTTTGGTTGCATTCATGGCTTTTTGTTTATCTGTTTTATCGTGCAAAAGTTCGCCGGCAAATACACCTACAATCATACCAATCAAAAAACCAAAAGGAATAGGAATGAAGAAAATTCCTGCCAAAGTTCCCAAAAAACCTCCGATGCTTCCGTATCGGCTTCCGCCATATTTACGGGTAACTTTCATAGGAATAAGATAATTAAGTAATGTGGATACCAAAACCAAAACTCCGAAAATAATAATATAAAGCCAAGAAAAATCGGGTTGAGCCAAAAATTTATACAACAAAAGCCCACCGAAAGATAGAGCCACACCCGGTAAAACAGGTAGAAAAGTACCCAAAACACCAATGCCGATGATAATAAGCGAAAGAATAGCTATAAAATTTTGTTCCATATTTTTTTTAATTGATGAAGATAATAGAGCAAAGAGTCTGCCAATAGGAACTATATTAATATAAATTCATATTGAATTCAATGATAATATAATATCGCTTTGTCGAAAAAGAGAGTTTTATAACATCTTTGTGAATGTAAAATAGAGAGAAAATAAAGGAAAAATTACATTGAGTTCACGTTATGTTATCCATGTAATTTTTTCCAAATGATGTCTTTTAGTTCTGTTAAGCCTTCTTGGGAAACCCCCGAAAAGAAAATAGGTTTTTTGTCTTCAGGAAATTCTGCGGAGATTTCTTTTTTGAGTTCATCGTCCAGCAAATCGGATTTTGAAATACTGATGATGATGTCTTTATCTACCAATTCAGGATTGTATTCTTCCAATTCATTCATTAAAATCTGAAATTCTTTGTAATGATTTTCGCTATCGGCAGGAATCATGAAAAGTAAGATAGAATTTCGTTCGATATGTCTTAGAAATCGATGCCCCAATCCTTTTCCTTCGGCTGCTCCTTCTATAATTCCCGGAATATCAGCCATTACAAAAGATTTATAATTTCGGTATTCTACAATGCCCAAATTGGGTGTAAGTGTGGTAAAGGCATAATCGGCAATTTTGGGTTTCGCAGCCGAAACCGATGCCAAAAGAGTAGATTTTCCTGCATTTGGGAAGCCCACCAAGCCTACGTCTGCCAAAATTTTGAGTTCAAAAACAATATACCCCTCTTGTCCGGGAAGCCCGGGCTGAGCGTAGCGAGGCGTTTGGTTGGTTGCAGATTTGAAATGGGTGTTTCCCAGCCCTCCTTTTCCGCCGGGCATTAAGATGATTTCTTGCCCGTCTTCCAGAATCTCCCCCAAAATTTCACCTTCTTCGTTTTTGGCAATAGTACCTATGGGAACTTCAATGTAGATGTCTTCTCCGAAAGCTCCGGTTAATTCATTTTTACCACCCGGTGTTCCGTTTTGGGCTTTAATGTGTCGGGTATAGCGTAAGGGTAAAAGTGTCCATTCATTGGCGTTTCCTTTCATAATGACGTGTCCTCCACGACCACCATCGCCACCATCGGGACCTCCTTTTGGGATATATTTGGCACGGTGTAAATGGGCTGAACCGGCACCGCCGTGTCCACTTTTACAATGAATTTTTACGTAATCTACGAAATTGCTCATAATTTGGTTGTTGGTTATTGGCTATCGGTTGATGGTGTTTTTTTACTTTTTAAAACCGACAATCATCAACTATCAACCGTTAACTATTTTATTTTCTCTACTTCTGCAAAGAGTTTTTCGGATATTTCAGATATTTCTCCTACGCCGTTTACTTCTACATACTTTCCTTGTTGTTTGTAAAGTTCGGCTACTTCAGCAGTTTTGGTATAGTATTCTTTTATTCTGTTTCTTATGATGTTTTCATCGCCATCATCTGTTCTACCACTGGTTTTTCCTCTTTCTAAAAGCCGCTGTACCAAGATTTCATCTTCAACTACTAAGGAAAGACAAATGCTTATTTCATGTCCTAAAAGGTCTTTTACAATACTATCTAAGGCCTCGGTTTGGTGCGAAGTTCTTGGGAAACCATCGAATATGAAACCATTGGTATCGGTTGATTTTTTGAGTTCGTCTATCAGCATATCAATAGTTACCTGATCGGGAACCAATTCGCCTTTATCCATGTAAGATTTTGCTAAAGTTCCCAGCTCCGTTTGGCTTTTTATATTATAGCGGAATAAGTCTCCTGTTGAGATTTGCTTGAGATTAAACTTTTTAATCAAGTTCTGAGCCTGTGTTCCTTTTCCACTTCCGGGAGGACCAAAGAGTACAATATTAATCATGTTTTTTTGCTTTTTAGCAATGAGCATTAGGTTAATAAAATTGTTGTGGTTATCGTATTTTTTTAACAAATAATGTGTTGTTAGCTATCCGCCAATTGGTATAAATCTTTTAAATTCCTACCCAATTCATCATAATCTAATCCGTACCCTAAAACAAATTTATTCGGTATTTCTTTCCCTACATAGTCTATTTTAAAATCCTTTTTGTAGACTTCGGGCTTTAGGAAAAGACTGGCAATTTTCACCGATTTGGGGCTTTGGGTTTTGGTAAAATACTCAAATAGAGATTCTACCGTATTTCCCGTGTCTACAATGTCCTCCATAAGAACAACGTGGCGATCTTTGATATCCTTGGTAAGTTCCATTTTGTTGTAGACAATTCCTGTGGACTGGGTTCCTACATAAGAACTCATTTGGATAAAGCCTATTTCGCATTCTCCGGGATAGGCTTTCATGAAATCTGAGAAGAAAATAATAACACCATTTAAAACGCCTATGAAAACGGGTACTTCATCTTTATAGTCTTCGTAAACCTTCTGAGCGAGTTGTCCTACTGTTTCGAGAATTTCTTCGTGAGAAAGGTAAGGAACAAAGGTTTTGTCGTGTACTTTAATTGAATTCATTGTTTAATTTAGTCAAACTACAAATTTATGATAAAAAATGCTTACTTGAAAACTAAATTCGATAGGTTGTGAAAAATAATGATTACAAAGAGCTGTTTCTTAGTTAATATTAAATTTTTATTTAAATTTGCTCAAAATTGAAAATTATGTCATACGGATTACTCAAAGGAAAAAAAGGAATTATTTTTGGTGCATTAGATGAAAATTCTATTGCATGGAAAGTAGCAGAGCGTGCACACGAGGAAGGTGCAGAATTTGTACTTACCAACGCACCTATTGCCATGAGAATGGGTGAAATAAATGCTTTGGCAGAGAAAACAGGCGCCGATGTTGTGCCGGCAGACGCTACTTCTTTGGAAGATTTAGATAAATTATTCGACCATGCTATCGCCAAATTTGGTAAAATCGACTTTATTTTACATTCCATTGGGATGTCTGTAAATGTAAGAAAAGGGAAACACTATACTGATATTAATTACGACTGGCTACATAAGGGTTGGGACGTTTCTGCGGTATCTTTTCATAAAGTAATGAAAACCGCTTGGGATAAAGATTGTATGAATGAATGGGGCAGTATTTTGGCACTATCGTACATTGCAGCTCAGAGAACATTCCCGGATTACAATGATATGGCGGATAATAAGTCTTATCTGGAAAGTATTGCCAGAACCTTCGGTTACTACTGGGGAGAGAAAAAAGTACGAGTAAATACCATTTCACAATCACCTACCATGACCACGGCAGGGCAAGGGGTTAAAGGTTTTGGAGGATTTATTAAATTTGCTGAGGATATGTCTCCATTGGGCAATGCCACCGGCTTAGATTGTGCGAATTATTGTATTGCTATGTTCTCTGATTTAACGAGAAGGGTTACCATGCAAAATTTATTTAATGATGGTGGTTTTAGCAATACGGGAGTTTCCAACAAGGTTATGGGAAAATACGAAGATTAAAAAAATATTTAGCATAAAAAGAAAAGGCTGTCTTCAATATTTTGAGACAGCTTTTTTTATGATTCAAAGTCTTCTTATAAATAGACAAAATTACTCTGATTGGGGTATCGTCTGTTTAGCGTACTAAATTCTCGACAGCATCGGTAAATTTAGAATATTTGAATTTGAAACCTTTCGATTTTATTTTTTCGTTGGAAGCTCTTGTTCCCTCCAAAATAAGGGTAGACATTTCTCCCAAGATCAGTTTTAGAAGAAATGCAGGAACACTAATGGGTAGAAATAATCGATTCAGTTTTTTTGCTAATATTTTCATGAAGTCTTTGTTGTTAACAGCTTCGTCTGCCACGGCATTATAAGCACCTTTTACCGAATTTTCCAACGCATAAAGATAAAGCCCGACAAGATCGTCTATATGAATCCAGTTCATCCATTGCTTACCTGAACCAACAGCAGAACCCAAATTGAAATGGGTTATTTTCCGAAGTGGGGGAAAGCTACCACCTTCTCGAGACAAAACCAATGCCGTCCGCAAACAACAAACGCTTTCCGAGATACTTTGAAACTCGTGTGCGGTATATTCCCATTTCTTGCATAAATCTGCCAAAAAATCGTGTTTTATAATTGGGGATTCTTCTGTAAGTACTTGCCGGGAAGTAAAAGTTCCGTAATAATTGATTCCGGACGCCGAAATAAAAGTCTTCAGATGAATTCCCAGGTTTTCACACTGCCTTTTTAAAAATAATGCGGCATCTATCCTACTGGAATATAGTTCTTTCTTATAATCTTCGTTCCATCTTTTACCAATGTTGGCACCTGCCAAATGAATAATCGCCTCTATGCCGTAAAAAGCCTTTTCGTCGACTTCATTATTCTTAATATTCCAATAAAAATAATTGGGTCGGTTTGTTTTTTTTCGGGTTAAGATGTGTACGGTATGCCCATTTTCAACGAGTTTTTTTACCAAGGCATTTCCTACCAAACCCGTAGCACCGGTAACTAAGACTTTCATTTATTCTAAAAAAAGAATTAAAGCATAATAACGCCCTCTATTTTTGCTACTTCTTGATACAAATGAATGACCTGATTGGCATCTAAAACAAAACATTGTATACTACAGCTTATGTATTTACTGTTGCTGCTTTCACGCGTGGTAATACTGTATTGAAGCTGGTCGAATACTTTGTATATTTCCGTTAGTTTTTCGCTGTCGTTCAATATGATAAACTTATAGAGATAGTTTTCCGGAAAATTATGGTTTTCTTCCAATTTAGATTTTAAAGAAATATAGAAATCTTCGGTATTTTGTTGGGTATTGTCTCCCATGATGAAGGTGTTTTTTTAAGATTAAAAAAAGTTACAACTCAAGGTTTTGTAATAAAGTAAAGTGTAATATTATGGAAATAATTTTAAATATCCATTAGTTTTCCTCCTCGAAGTATAACTGATAAAATTTTCCGTTTTCGTCTTGTCCTTGCTGAATTAGTCTTCGATCTCCATGAACATAGATGTGAAAATTTTTGTCGAGTTTGATAACGGACTTGTAACTCGCTTTTTGTTTTTTTACGGCAGTATTATGAATAGAAAATTCTTCAGAAATAGTAATATCTCGTTCATCTTCATACACTTCCTTGTAGGCATTAAAACTTTCAATTACTTCTTTTTCTTTCAATATCTCGCCGGTAAATTCTTCCATGCTAAATTCTTCTCTTTCTGTAAAGAAATTGATGGTTTTGTTCAGCAAATCGGCTTGGTCGGCTTTAGAAACTTCAAACTCCTGAGGAAGTTGCTTGGTTACGAATGTTTTATACATTGCTAAAGTTTCTTGTGTATCGAAATACTCGTCTTGGCGTTGTCTTATTTGCAAGAAATCATCCATCCAATAGCTGGTTTCGGCACGGCTGGTTCCGTCTACTATGCTCAAAATATAACCGTCTTCTTTATTGGTATTGAAAACAATACATCCTTTATCTAATTTATTAAGATTCATACCTATTTGTGTTTCTACCTCAAAATGGTCTTCGGTTGAATTGACTTTCAAGAAAGTGTCTTTGTTTTCAGATTTAAAAAGTCCTATGGCATCATAACGCTCGCCTTTCAAAATACAATCTTTAAAATAGCAAACATAGAATTCTCCACCTTTTGTACGAGGATTGGTAGAGTTTTCGTGGAGAAGTTTTGCCAATTTTACGGCTTGTTTTTCCATGAGTTCCGGTTGTTCAAAAATCTCTGAAACATAGGTATACACCTCGTTGTTTTCTATATTGTTTTGATGAAAAAATTCAAAATAAATTTCGGATTTGAAAGGAGTAAGAAAGAAATCTTTTAGCTTTTCCTTTAGTTCGTCTTCCAAAAATACTTCCTTTTCGAAAGTAACCAAAGCCTCCTGATGAGTCGGGTTACCTACATAATTGATGCAGATATGTTGTAGCTGAGTTTCGTCGTGATGAATCATAAATGCAAAAATATGTATTTTTAATTATTGTTACGAAGTAAAAGAGATAATGAAAATATGGAGTATAAAAAAACCGCTTCTGAAGATTCTACAGAAGCGGTTGAGTTGATATTTTATGTTTTATACATTGAAGCGGAAGTGCATTACGTCGCCATCTTGTACAATGTACTCTTTGCCTTCTACCGAGAGCTTTCCGGCCTCTTTTACTTTAGCTTCAGAGCCGTATTTTATAAAATCTTCATAGTGAATTACTTCTGCTCTAATGAAGCCTTTCTCGAAATCGGTATGTATAACTCCGGCCGCTTGCGGTGCGGTCCAACCTTTTTCAATAGTCCATGCACGAACTTCTTTTACTCCTGCCGTAAAGTAGGTCTGCAATTTCAGTAAGTGGTAGGCTTGTCTGATGAGTCGGTTTACACCCGGTTCTTCTAAGCCGAGTTCTTCCAAAAACATTTGGCGTTCTTCAAAAGTTTCGAGCTCATTAATATCTGCTTCTATTTGTGCTGCTAATACAATGGTATCTGCTCCTTCGTTGGCAGCCATTTCTTCTATTTTGGCAATCCAAGGATTTCCGTTTTTTATGGAGTTTTCATCAACATTACAAACATATAATACCGGTTTTTTGGTCAATAAATGAATTTCATCGATAATAGGTTTGGTAAAATCATCTGTCGGGAATTCGCGGGCGTTTTTACCGCTTTCGATAAATTCATTGAGCTTTACCAAGGTTTCATAGGTCAAGATATCTTCTTTTTTTCCGGATTTAATGAATTTTTTGGCTTTATCTACCGCTTTTCCTAAGGTTTCTAAATCCTTCAGTTGCAATTCGATGTCAATGATTTCTTTGTCTCGCAAAGGGTCTACAGAACCTTCTACGTGTACAATGTTTCCGTTTTCAAAACATCTCAACATATGAATAATGGCATCGCATTCACGTATATTGGCTAAAAATTGATTTCCTAAACCTTCGCCTTTGCTGGCACCTTTTACCAATCCGGCAATATCTACAATTTCTACTACCGCAGGTAAAACTCTTTCGGGATTTACTAATTTTTCGAGTTCGAAAAGTCGAGGATCGGGAACGGAAACTGTTCCCAAATTGGGTTCTATAGTACAAAAAGGATAGTTTGCCGATTGTGCTTTGGCATTGCTCAAGCAGTTAAATAAGGTTGATTTACCTACATTGGGCAAACCTACGATTCCACATTTCATAAGTCAATAATTTGAAATTTGAGGTTCGAAAATTTGAGATTTATTTTTTCAAACCATTAAAATTTTGATGGGCAAAGATAGTAAAGTACAGATTGATTTGAAATAATTCTGATAGATTTTTAAAAAATGTCAATACCAGAATATAAAAAGAGAGACTTTTCAGTGTCTCTCTTAATATAGTTGAGCTGTTAAGTATTAAAAACTAATCTAAATTTACATATGCAGT
>JAGOJI010000038.1 GCA_017995195.1 Cloacibacterium sp. | reverse complement strand
ATAAAAAAACACCAAAGGAAAGCCTTTAGTGTTCTAAAATATGGATTAAATTGTTTAAATAATATTCTTTTAAATCCTTTTAACAAAATGAATATCAATGCTCTACAAATTTTGTCATGTACTTAGAAAAAAATTACTCTCAAATTCGTTCTCTCAAAAAAATCAAAATTTTGTCCCCTAAAAATCTATCCGTATCTTTGAATCTCTTTAAACCAAAAGCTATGAACATTACGCCGGTAGAAGGTTTCTCCAAACTATCCAAACAAAATAAAATAGATTGGCTCGTTAACAATTATCTCGAAGGAAACAGCGAGTACACAAAAATACTTACCCAATATTGGAACCAAAACCCCGATTTGCAAAAACTGCACGATGAGTTTTCCGAAAACACCATTTCCAATTTCTATATGCCCTACGGAATTGCTCCCAATTTCCTTATCGATGGGAAATTACTAGCCCTTCCTATGGCAGTAGAAGAGAGTTCCGTGGTTGCTGCGGCATCAAAATCTGCAAAGTTTTGGTTGAACAAAGGCGGGTTCAAAACAACCATCATCAATACCAAAAAACTCGGGCACACCCATTTCATTTTCAAGGTAGAATCACACAAATTGCTGCATTTTTTCAATTTTAAACTCAAGAAAAAACTCTTCGAAGCCACCGAAGATATTACCAAAAATATGCGAAATCGCGGTGGTGGAATTCTCAACATTCGGTTAATCGACAAAACCGCGGATTTAGAAAATTATTTTCAGCTCAAAGCCAGTTTTGATACCGTAGATTCCATGGGAGCCAATTTCATCAATTCCTGCTTAGAGCAATTCGGAAAAACCCTAAAAGAAGAAGTTGCCAACGACCAAGATTTCACTCCGGAAGAAAAAGATTCCCTGCAAATTGTGATGAATATTCTATCCAATTTCACGCCCGATTGCATCGTGAGAGCCGAAGTATCCTGCAAAATAGAAGATCTGAAAGATGACAGCGGAATCTCCAACGAAGAATTCGCATGGAAATTCAAACAAGCCGTTACCATTGCCGAAATCGAACCCTTCCGTGCTACCACACACAACAAAGGTATTATGAACGGCGTAGATGCAGTAGTAATTGCTACAGGCAACGATTTCCGAGCTACAGAAGCCTGTGCTCATGCCTACGCAGCAAAAGATGGAAAATACAAATCACTCACCCACTGCACCATAGACAACGGAATTTTTCGTTTTTGGATAGATTTGCCCATTTCTGTGGGCGTTGTAGGAGGCCTTACCAATCTCCACCCACTCGTAAAATTTTCCATGGCACTTTTAGGAAAACCCTCAGCACAGGAGCTCATGAGCATTTTAGCCGTTTCCGGTTTGGCACAAAACTTTGCAGCATTACGCTCTTTAGTAACCACCGGAATCCAAAAAGGGCACATGAAAATGCACCTGCTCAACATTCTCAATCAATTTAGTGCAACCGAAGAAGAGAAAAACTATTTCGTGAATTATTTCAAAGACAAAACCGTAAGCCACCACGAAGTCATTACAGAATTAGAAAAACTAAGAACTCAATAATCTTTTTTAGGGCAGCTATTCCGTCTTCCGCTCCCGCTATTTTATATTTTGCCAAAGCTAATTCCCCAGCCAAAATATAAAATGAGCTCCGCTCAAGCCGGGCTGCAAAGCCGTTTTTATGAATACACAGCGATTAAAATTAGAACCCTTCAGTTTAGAAAAAGACATTCCTTTTCATATAGAACTTATGAATTCTGAAAACTGGCTAAAATACATTGGCGACAGAAATGTACACTCCGAAGAAGATTTTTTGAAGTTTTATAGAGAAAGATTTCAAAAAATCACCGACAAAGGATACCTTAATTTTGTCCTTACCAAGAAAGAAACAGGAGAAAAGATAGGCACTTGTGGCTTATACAAAAGAGAAAGTTTAGCTTTTGCAGACATTGGCTATGCCCTGTTACCACAACACGAAGGAAATGGCTACATTGTAGAAGCCATACCTTTGGTTATTGACTATTATTTTAAAAATTTCGCTGCCAATATACTTGCTGCCTTTACCGGCAAAGAGAACATAGCCTCTCAAAAAATATTACTAAAAACCGGTTTTGTAAAAATAGATGAACGCCTCATTCCCCCTTACGAAGACACAAACATCTATTTTGAATACACCAGAAAATAAATAAAAAATGAAAAACATTACCCTCATCATCGCCTCAATTTACGGATTAACTGCCGTAATTCTTGGTGCTTTCGGAGCACACGCTTTCAAGAAAATCCTCTCGGTAGAAAAACTGCAAAGTTTTGAAACCGGCGTGAAATACCAAATGTATTCCGCTTTATTTTTGTTAATTGTAGGCTATATTTTAAAATTTGAATCGCCATCTGAAAAATGGATTCCTATTTTGATGATCTTGGGAACACTTTTCTTTTCTATGAGTATTTATCTTCTTTCTTTTCAGGAAGTCTGGAATACCAATCTTAAATTTCTCGGTCCTGTTACTCCAATTGGCGGACTTTTTATGATTCTGTCGTGGGCAATGTTGATTTTTCATTTTATTAAAAACAAAAGTTAAAAGGTTATAAAGTCCCTGTATTTCAATGCTTCTAAACCTTCAATTTCTTTTTTAAACATAACTCTACAAAAAATATTACCTTTGCTCTATGATTTTACGTGGAGAAAATTTAATCAAAGAATATGGCCCTAAAAAAGTCGTAAAAGGCGTTTCTGTAGAAGTAAAAAAGGGAGAAATTGTGGGGTTGCTCGGTCCGAATGGTGCCGGCAAAACAACTACTTTTTACATGATTGTAGGCTTGGTAAAACCTACTTCCGGGAAAATTATGCTGAACGATAAAGAGATTACCCACGATGCCATGTACAAAAGGGCACAAAAGGGCATTGGATATTTAGCACAAGAAGCCTCTATATTCCGTAAACTTTCTGTAGAAGATAATATTATGGGCGTTCTTCAGCTTACCAAAAAATCTCGCCAAGAGCAAATCAACCGAACTAATGAACTGATTGAAGAATTTTCACTTGGCCATGTCCGAAAAAACCGAGGCGACTTACTTTCGGGTGGCGAACGCCGTAGAACGGAGATTGCCCGTTGTTTGGCAACAGATCCCGATTTTATTTTGTTAGACGAGCCTTTTGCAGGTGTAGATCCTATTGCAGTAGAGGATATTCAGAAAATTATTCGTTCATTAGTAAAGAAAGATATTGGGGTTTTAATTACCGATCACAACGTACAACAAACCTTGGCTATTACCAATAAAACCTACATTATGTTCGAGGGTAATATTCTGAAAGAAGGTTTACCGGAAGACTTGGCGAACGATCCACAAGTGAGACAAGCCTATTTGGGAGAAAACTTTAGGTTCGAGAAAATTTAAGACCATTTATACGCAGGGTGAGCGTCTTTCCATTAAGACAACATCTCGCCAAACGCCATTCATTTCAGCAATTTTTTCGCGTTTACCAATGATTCTGAAACCTAATTTTCGGTGAACTCGAATACTCGCATTGTTTTCAGGAAAAATTCCGCTTTGTAGTGTCCAAAAACCATGTTCCTCTGACTCCATAACCAATTTTTGCAACAAAACACTCCCCAAACCTTTTCCTTGAACACCATTCGCCAAATAAATACTAACCTCGGCAACGCCTTTATAGCAGTCTCTCGCAGAAATTGGTTGCAAGGCAGCCCAACCCTGTACTACTCCACTTTCATCTTCCAAAACAAATCGGCAGATTTTAAAAAACTTAGTATCCCAAACTTCCCAAGCAGGGACTTCTTTATCAAAAGTAGCATTTCCACCCTCAATACCTTCTCTAAAAATTTCTAAAACTCGCATTCCGTCTTCAGGAAGCATTTCCCGTATTTCGTAGTTCATTTTCGATTTGAAATTTGATGTTTAAAATTTGAAATTGATATAGCGTAAACTAACCATTCTACTCCATTTTTTGTTCGGGTTTCTTTGTAACACATTCCTACGTGTTCCAACACTCGAATGGAGGCTATATTTTCCGCCATTACTCTTCCCACAATTTCCTTCATACCCAATTGGGCAAAGCCTAAATTGATGCAAAATTGCGAAGATTCTGTAGCGAAACCCTTTCCCCAATGTTTTTTCAAAAAACGGTAACCCAAATCGTATTCATCTGATTCTTCGTCATACTTCAGCCCGCACCAACCAAGGAATTCTCCTGTATTTTTATCTAAAACCGTCCATCTTCCAAAACCATATTTTTGGTAATGGTCATAATTCTTAACCAAACATTCGGCTTCTTCCATATTTTTAAAAGCCACATCTCCCGTATATTTTATGCAATCCCAATCTTCATTCATTTGAAACAAATGCTTTGCATCTTCCATCTCAAACTCACGAAGCAAAAGGCGTTTTGTTTCCATATAAACATTTGTTAATCTTTGTTTTCGGCAACTAATTTATTCTTTTTTTTCTAAAAGCTAATACAACATAACTTCGACTTTAGTATTTTTACAACGCAAGGAGGGAACTCCAATATTATTTTGTTTACGACTTCTGGGAGTTTTGATTCAACAAACAGTAACTTTTAGAATTTACTTTCAAAAAAGTGTGTAAAAGTATCACGAAATTTTAGTAGTTACGGCGTGAAATACCTTTATCAACTTATTATTAAGACAACTTCTAAAGAAATTCTTTACCAGCGTCTCAGCAAACCAGAAATTTTAATTGATTTTATCAAATTTTAGTAGGTTTTACTTGAAACAACCAAAATAGATATGGATTTCATGGTTATTATCAATATCTTTGCAAAAACAAAGCACTATAGTACTTCTTTTGAGTAGTGCATTCATTTGTCAATTTTTTTAAAATATTATAGCAATGAGCGACGAAATCGTAGTAAAAGACAGTAACGGAAACGTTTTGGCAGACGGAGATTCGGTACATGTAATCAAAGATTTAAAAGTAAAAGGAACCAATACTACCCTAAAAAGAGGAAATGTCATTAAAAACATTCGCCTGATTGATGAAGAAGACCATGTAGAAGTAAGAGTAGGAAAGGCTACTTTTGTTCTGAAAACAGAATTTCTAAAGAAAGCCTAAAATAGAACAAGGCAAGATTTGAGATATGAGAACGATTAGGTAAATCTATTATTTACCCTCTTTATATCTCAAGTCTTTTTAGTATTTTTGTACCAATAACTTTTTCTAAAAATACATACATTATGAATCTTCACGAGTATCAATCAAAAGAAATATTAGCCTCTTATGGTGTAAGGGTTCAACGAGGAATTGTTGCCAATACGCCCGATGAAGCAGTAGCTGCCGCCGAAAAATTGTCTCAAGACACCGGTACAAAGGCTTGGGTAGTAAAAGCACAAGTACATGCCGGCGGACGAGGAAAAGGAGGTGGTGTAAAGTTTTCTCCAACTATGGAAAAATTGAAAGAAAACGCTACCAATATCATCGGAATGCAGTTGGTTACTCCACAAACTTCTGCAGAAGGTAAGAAAGTACATTCGGTTTTGATTGCGGAAGATGTATACTATCCCGGAGAATCTGAAACCAAAGAATATTATGTTTCTATTTTACTGAACCGACAAACAGGTAGAAACATGATTGTCTACTCCACCGAAGGCGGTATGGATATTGAGCATGTAGCAGAAGTTACTCCACATCTTATTCATAATGAAGAGATAGATCCCAAAGTAGGTTTACAAGGTTTTCAAGCTCGTAAAATTGCCTTCAATTTAGGACTAAGTGGTGATGCTTTTAAAGATTTCATCAAGTTTATTGATGCATTGTACAAAGCCTATGTAGGAATTGATGCTTCACTATTCGAAATAAATCCGGTTTTAAAAACCTCCGATAATAAAATTGTTGCAGTAGATGCCAAAGTAACCATTGATGGGAATTCACTTTTCCGTCAAAAAGACATTGCAGCACTTAGAGACAAAAGAGAAGAAGATGCTACAGAAGTAGAAGCCGGCGAGGCAGGTCTTAACTTCGTAAAATTAGATGGAAATGTAGGCTGTATGGTAAATGGAGCAGGTTTGGCAATGGCTACTATGGACATCATTAAACTTTCGGGAGGTAATCCTGCAAATTTCTTAGATGTAGGTGGAACCGCCGATGCGGAAAGAGTAGAAAAAGCCTTTGGAATCATCCTAAAAGATGCCAATGTAAAGGCAATTTTGATTAATATTTTTGGAGGAATCGTTCGTTGTGACCGTGTAGCACAGGGTGTGGTAGATGCTTATAAAAACATGGGTTCTTTGCCGGTGCCACTTATCGTAAGATTACAAGGAACCAATGCCGTAGAAGCCAAAAAACTGATTGACGATTCAGGGCTAAATGTTCATTCGGCAATTACTTTGGAAGAGGCTGCCAACAAAGTAAAAGAAGTTTTAGCTTAAATAAAGAATTTAAAACAAATAAATATCATAATCCACTTATCCGTAAGTGGATTTTTTTATGCTTATCTTTGTATTTTAAATTTCTAAATTAGAAACGATGAACAAAAAAATTGTATTAGCATTGTCTTTACTCGGTGCTTTTTCTTTCAATCAAATGCAGGCTCAGCAGTACTTGGGTCTCAGTAACAGTAATTATTCGGGAGTGTACGGAACACAGTACAATCCTGCAAAGCTCACGAGTGACAAAGTAAAATTTGCTTTTAATTTAGCAAGTTTTAATATTTTGGTTAACAACGATTATTATAAGTTCAAAGACTTTAATAATCTATTGAAATCCAATGATTTTGCTACAGCTGCTACTTATGATGCCAATCAAAAAACAGCGAATATACTGGTAAGCATGGAAGCACTTCTTCCATCTTTCCAATTTACTTGGGGAAACAACTTAGGCTTTGGCTTTAGTGCAAGATTAAGAGGAATGAGTTTAGGAAACGAAATCAGTTCAGATTACCAAAAAATGGCGAACAACGAACTGAAACTGGGAGAGTCTATTGCAGATACCAATGGGTTTTCATTAAATGCCAATGTTTTTTCAGATTTAGGAGTTCATGGAGCTTATCGATTGATTGATAATACCGACTATAGCATGTCCTTAGGTTTAGGTCTAAAAATGTATACCGGAGTTGCTCATACTAGTTTTACCAACAACGGCTACGCTGCAACCGCCATATTGGATCCCAATACAAACGGAGACTACCTAAGACTTACCGTAAACGACTGGAGAATTATGAGTAACATAAAAAATGGTCAAGAAATTAAATTGGACAATGCCGGCGATGTATTCAAAAACGCATTTGGTTCAGGTTCCGGTTTGGATACAGGAAAAGGCTTTGGAGGAGATATCGGTGTTGAATTTTTACTAAAAAATACAGACGTAGAGAATAAACTCTATAAAGCTAAATTTGGAGTTTCTGTACACGATATAGGTAGCATTAGATACAAAAATATCGAATATTTAAAGATCAACGGAACAGGAATGGTAAATCCTAACGAACTTCAGATTCAAAATGTCAATGATTTGGCAAATTATTTGCGAGGTAAAGGCTTTACGGTTACTCAAACCAGTACCGAAGCACAAAATGTAGCATTGCCAACGAGCTTAAATGCCTATGTAGATGTACCACTCTCCAGAATGTTTTATGTGAGTGCCAATGCACACCTCAATTTAGCAGAGACTAAAAGCAGTAACCCTGCATACAACAATCAGGTAGGTGTTGTCCCAAGATTAGAAACCAAGTGGTTTGATGTGGCAGTACCTATTTCCTACAACTTTATAGTAAAGACATTAAGCCGGGACTGGCATTCCGTTTAGGTCCATTGTCTATAGGTAGTGATGATTTAAAATTATTGGTAACCAATTCCAAGGGAGCTAATCTCTATGCAGGTTTAGGTTTCTTAATTTATAAGCCTAAAAAAGAAGTACAACTCCCACCAATAGAAACAGATAGAGACGGCGACGGTATTTTGGATAAAGATGACAATTGCCCAGATGTAGCAGGTCCTGTAGAAAATAAAGGATGCCCTTGGGCAGATACCGATGGCGATGGTGTTTTGGATAAAGACGATGCCTGTCCTAATGTAGCAGGTCCAAAAGAAAATAATGGTTGTCCTTGGGCAGATACCGATGGCGATGGTATTTTGGATAAAGACGATGCTTGTCCTACAGTTTTTGGATTGAAGGAATACAAAGGTTGTCCTAAGCCAAAAGAAGCATTAGCAACTGAAGCAACATTGGTATTGAAAGACATTTTATTCAATTATAATGCAGCAACGCTAAGACCGGAGGCGGAACAAAAAATTGTAGATGCCGCTAAGATTATCAATGCTTCCAATGGAGGAACATTCCTAATCATTGGGCATACCGATAAAAAAGGAAACGATGCGTACAACTTGAAACTTTCCCGCGAAAGAGCCGCTTCTGTAGTAAGAGCTTTAGAAGCTAAAGGCGTAAACTCTGCACAATTGAAATCTCAAGGAAAAGGAGAAACAGAAGCTAAAATTTCTGAAAAAGCCTCAGATGCAGAACGATTAGCAGACAGAAGAGTGGAGGTAAAATATGTTACCGGTGCAGATTGGGATGCTTTGCAAAAATCCGATATTCCGGAGGTAAAAAAAGCTATTAAAAAAGGAACAACAAAGAAAACAACAAAAAAAGCAAGTCCTAAAAAGAAAAAATAATAGATTCAGTAGATTGAATGATAAAATGCTCGTCTGTTTTTTGCAGACGGGCATTTTTAATTACTTTTGCAAATACAACAACAAAGCTCATGAAGGTAACAGAACATATCCGAAAAGCAAACGGAAAAACACTTTTTTCTTTTGAAATCATTCCTCCACAAAAAGGAACGAGTATAGAGGATTTATATAAAAATATAGATCCGCTTATGGAGTTTAATCCTCCGTTTATAGATGTTACAACCTCTCGAGAAGAATATGTGTACATAGAAAAAGAAAAGGGACTTTTGGAGAGAAAAATAACCCGAATGCGTCCCGGGACAGTAGGGATATGTGCATCTATCCAACATAAATATGGTGTAGATACAGTTCCTCATGTTCTATGTGGCGGTTTCACACGCGAAGAAACCGAATATATGTTGGTAGATTGTCATTATTTGGGTATCGATAATATTATGGCACTGCGTGGTGATGCCATGAAAGAGCAGAAATACTTTGAACCTATAGAGGGCGGTCATCGCTATGCCTCCGATTTGGTAAAACAAATCAACGAACTAAATTCAGGGAAATACCTGCATGAAACTATGGACGGAAAGTACAGCAGCGATTTTTGCATTGGTGTAGCAGGATACCCCGAAAAACACATGGAAGCACCTTCTATGAACTATGACCTAAAAATGCTGAAACAGAAAGTAGATGCAGGAGCAGATTATGTAGTAACACAGATGTTTTTCGACAATCAAAAATTTTTAGATTTTGTGAAAGCAGCAAGGGAAATAGGTATCAATGTTCCTATAATTCCGGGTATAAAACCTATTGCTACAAAAAAACATCTTCAACTTTTACCTCATGTTTTCAAAATAGATTTACCCGAAGACTTAATAGATGCTGTTACCGAATGTAAAAACATAGATGCCGTAAGACAAGTAGGAATAGAGTGGTCTATTCAGCAATGCAAAGAGCTGTTGAAAGCCGGAGTTCCTGTATTGCATTTTTATTCTATGGGAAAATCGGATAATATAAAAGCCATAGCAGAAGCTGTATTTTAGAGACACTACATTTTCTTAAATTTTGTGCGACTTTCTTGGAAATTTTCTCTTGTGGCGGGAGAAATTAGTCTGTCCGTTTTGGTCCAAAGAAACTACACTAATATTTCCATCAACTTCTAAGATCGCCAATTTTACATGCTTTACACTATCTACACCATGTTCACGAATGCTTTCCAAGAGTTCGTCTATACTTATTTGTACCTTTTCAAGTTTTTCAAAATCGGCGATTCCATCTTTTATTAGAATTTCCGGTTTACCTTCTACTAAATGTTTAATTTTTCTGTTATTAAACATCAATTTTTTCAATCCAAAATTGGCAACAAATAAAACTAAAGCAGCTATCAAACCTCCTTCCAAAGAAGTATTAGAGCCCACCATCGCATTTTGTACCGCATTCGAAATCAGCAAAAGCAAAATCACATCACCTGCATTGAGTTGCGATAATTGGTTTTTCCCAAAAAGCCTCAAACCGAGAATCATAAAAAGATAAACTGCGAGCGAACGGAGGGTGATGTCTAGGAAAGGATTCATTGTAAAATTAAAATTGAAGTTTCTAAATTATGAATTTTAATCTAAAGAATCGTGGTTAAAATATATTTCTATTTCTTCAATTGCATTTTCCAGCCCTTTTTCGTTTCTTATTTTTTCTCCAATTTCTAAAATATTTTGTTGAATTTCAGCAGTTTGAACTTTTGAAATTGCGGAAATAAGTTTTTCGGCAGTGATTTTTTTAGCAGGAATATGAACGCCTAATTTTTTGCGTTCAACGATTTTTCCCCAAGTTGGTTGGTCTGTGTAAAATGAAACCACAATTACAGGAAGATTATTTCTTAACATGGTGGCTAAAGTTCCTGCCCCGCCATGAAAAACGCCAATTTTACATTGCGGTAAAATCTCCTCGTGGTTTACATATTTTGTTACGAAAAGATTCTCATGATTGGGCAAATTTTTGAAAACTGACCAACCTGTGCAAAACAAAATTCTCTCATTGGTTTTTTCTAAAATTTCCTTTAGAATTGATGAAAATTTTTCAGAATTTCCTACTCCATTACTTCCAAAACCAATGTAAATGGGCTTTTCTCCGTTGGTTAACCACTCTTTAAGTTCCGGAGACGTTTGGTCTATAGAATTTTCTTTTCGTTTTTGTTTCGGAATGTTGATGAATCCTGTTATTTCATGATGACTTTCCCAATCTTTCGGCTGTGGAATCAAGGACGGACTGATACAGTATAAATCCAAAATTTTCTGTTGGTTCAGATAAGTAATAAGATTTTCTTTCAGTTCTGGCAAACCAAGTTCTTTTCGGTATTCATAGATGTCATTTTTATTGAATTTCCAGAAGAAATATTGAGCAATTTTATACGTTAATCTATTGTACCAAGGAAAGTTTAGAAAATCAAAATCGCCCAAAGGAAATTCCTTTGTAGGAACAACAGGAGGCATAAAATAAGTAAGTGCCAATTTCTTGTTTTGCTTTTCTACAATAGCACTTACAATAGGCAAAGTCATAGAATTTGCAATGACAAAATCTACTTTTGAAATGGCTTCTTCGTAAGATTTTCGGAGTGGTTTTCGGTTGTCGTGAAGTACTTTGAAATAATACTTCATCAATTTAATAGCATTTTCGGTGTTTAAAATACTTTGCCCCTCATCAGAGTTCATTATCTGTTCTGCATTTCCCCAAAGTGATTGAAAATCAATCCCGTAACTTTCAACAAATTCTTTAAAATCTTCGGTTGCAGCAATCGTAACTTCATGTCCTCTTTCTTTGAGTCCTAAAGCCAAAGCAATGTAAGGTTGCAAATCTCCTCTTGTTCCGTAAGTGAAAATCCCAATATTCATAATACAAAGGAACAAATTATAGAAAATTTATTTTTTAGCATAGACTAAAAAATACAGGGCTTGAATCTTTTAAATTATTTTTAGAGGTGTAAAATATTTAGAAAAAATATCAAGGGGAAAAAATCGTTAAAGCTAAACCGTTCAATTTTTAGTATATTTAACAAGATAATCAACAGGATAAGAAACCTTATTAAGGCAATTTAACTTAATTTTTTTCACTCAAAATCAATTTGTTAATTTCTTAAAAATACACAAAGTTGATTTTAATCATTTCAAAAATTTTGTTTTTCAAGATTGTTTTTTCTTCCTTTGAGTAATTTAAATTTTTAAAACATGAAAAAGTTATTATTATGTTCAATAATAGGGATTTTAGCCTTAACTTCTTGTAGAAAAGATGATGATACGCCAAGTATTGTAGGAGTTTGGAAAGAAAGTAAAACCCTAATACTTTCAGCTAAAGATGGTAAAATTATTGTGGAGGAAACTCCGGATGCATGTGCAGAAAAAAATACTTATACATTTACTTCAGATGGCAAATATATAACTAAGACATTTTATACAGCACCTGATAAAACCTGTGTTGAAGATGGTTCTGAAACGAGAACTTATGTGTATGATGCGACTACAAAAAAAATAACTACTACTCATACAAGTGGTGCAACGGGTCATGTCTATGTAAAATCTAATACTGCAACAGAATTACAATTGTCTGATAACAAGGAAGTAAGAGACTATGATGGTGATGGATTAAAAGATGAAGAAATTAATTTTTTTAAAAAATAATAGAGATTTCTTATCTTTAGAAAAAGAAGAAAAGCCTCCTATTGAGGCTTTTCTAAATAAAGAAAGAAGATTTTGCAATTCGGAAATTTTAAGTTAGATATTTCTGATTCTGCTTAAAGTAACCTGATTCATTCCCAAATAAGACGCAATATGTCCTAAAGAAACTCTATTGACTAAACTTGGATAGCGTTGCAAAAAGTCTTGGTAACGCTCTTTTGCAGACATTAACTGAAGACTGTCTATTTTATACTGCAAGTGCAAAATGGTTTGTATGGCGATTATTCTGCCCAAACGTTCTACATCATGATGTTTTTGGAAAAGTTTTTCTAAATCCGAAAAAGGAATTTTAATGATTTTAGAGTCTTCTAAAGTTTCTACCATGTGCATAGTTTCTTTCACCGGAAAATTTCTGACAGTAGGACCAATCACCATATTCTCCATACCGAACCAATCGGTTACTTCTTTACCATCGTGATAAAAATATGCTCTTGCAATGCCTTTTTCAATGAAATACAAATGCTGACATTTCGCCAAATCCTGAATTAGAATATGTTTTTTAGGAAAATTTTCTTGAATGGCAATACTTTCAATGTCTTTCAGTGCAGATACTGAAAGTGGTGAGCTTTGCTGTATGGATTGTAGAAAGTTTTGCATTTATTCCAATTCCCTCTTCAAAAACCTCGCTGTCAAAGATTTTTTAGATTTGGCAACTTGTTCGGGAGTTCCTTCGGCAATGATTTGTCCGCCGTGTTTTCCGCCTTCGGGACCGATGTCTATAATATGGTCTGCTAATTTTATCACATCTAAATTATGCTCAATAATGATGAAAGAATTTCCTAAATCTACCAATTTTTCTATGGCTTCCATCAATATTTTCACATCTTCAAAATGCAAACCTGTGGTGGGCTCATCAAGGATATAAAGCGTGTTTCCTGTTTGTTTTTTGGCAAGTTCTGTCGCCAATTTTATACGTTGTGCCTCTCCTCCACTCAAAGTGGTAGACTGCTGTCCCAAAGTGATGTAACCGAGACCAACATCTTGCAACGTTTTCACTTTTGCAAAAATTTTCGGAATGGGTTGAAAGAAATCTACGGCTTCATCAATGGTCATTTCCAACACATCTGAAATGGATTTTCCTTTGTAGCGCACTTCCAAAGTTTCTCGGTTGAAACGTTTTCCGTTGCAGGTTTCGCAATGCACGTAAACATCGGGCAAAAAGTTCATTTCAATGACTTTAAGACCGCCACCTTGACACGTTTCGCATCTTCCACCTTTTACATTGAACGAGAATCTTCCTGCTTTGTAACCTCGGATTTTAGATTCTGGTAATTCTGCGAAAAGATTTCTAATATCGGTAAACATTCCGGTGTACGTTGCAGGATTGGAGCGTGGTGTTCTGCCAATGGGTGTTTGGTCTACATCTACAATTTTATCAATATTGTCCAAACCTTCCACCTTTTTGTAAGGCAAAGGTTCCTGAACGGCACGGTAAAAATGTTTATTGAGAATTGGGTACAACGTTCCGTTTATCAAAGACGATTTCCCGCTTCCAGAAATTCCCGTTACCACCACGAGTTTTCCTAAAGGAATTTCAAGGTTTACATTTTTCAGATTATTTCCTGTTGCTCCTTTCAAAACGATAGATTTTCCGTTGCCTTCTCTGCGTTTTTCGGGGATTTCTATTTTCCGTTTTCCTGTGATATAATCTGCGGTAATAGTATCGGCTTTTAGTAAATCTTTGGGTTTTCCTTGCCAAAGAATTTCGCCGCCATGTTTTCCTGCTCTTGGTCCGATGTCGAGAACTTCGTCGGCTTCCAAAATCATATCTTTGTCGTGTTCCACCACCAAAACCGAGTTGCCAATATCTCGTAGATTTTTCAGAGAAGTGATGAGTCTTTCATTGTCTCTTTGGTGAAGTCCAATACTTGGTTCATCTAAAATATACAGCACATTCACAAGTTGCGAACCAATCTGTGTTGCCAAACGAATTCTCTGTGATTCTCCGCCGGAAAGCGTTCTGGAACTTCGGCTCAAACTCAAATAATCCAGACCAACGTCCAACAAAAACTGCAATCTGGTTTTAATTTCCTTTAAAATTTCGTGGGCGATGATTTTATTTTTTTCGCTGAATTTGTCTTCAATATCGTTTAGCCAATCCTTTAAATCAAGCAAAGAAAGGGCATTGATTTCCGCAATGTTTTTTCCGTCAATTTTAAAACTCAAACTGGACTTCAATAACCGAGTTCCTTTACATTCGGGGCAAGTTTCTTCGGTGGTAAATTGTCGCTCAATCAGAACTGCATCATAGTTTTCTCTATCGTCTACAATTTGCTCCAAATATGGAATCAATCCATCAAAATGAATCTTCACTTTTTTGGAAATTCCTGCGTATTTCAAATCTTTGTTAAACTCTTTGTGACAGCCAAAATAGATATAATCTAAGGCTTCACGCGGAATTTTTTCAAAAGGAGTTGCTAAATCCAGCCCAAAAATCTCCAAAATATTTTTGATTTGTGTCAAAATCCATTTGTTGTTCCCTTTCAAAGTTTCCAAAGGCAACAAAGCACCTTGATTGATGGAAAGTTTCGGGTTTTCTACCAAATAATCAGTATTGATTTTTTTTATCGTTCCAAGGCCTTTGCAGTTTGGACAGCTTCCTTTTGGGGAGTTAAAGGAAAACGTATTGGGCTCGGGCAATGCCAAAGATTGCCCTGAATCTGCGTCCATCAAATTTTTAGAAAAATATTGAATTTCTGTTTCTCCTAAAATCTGAATTCCAATAGTTCCATCTCCCATATTTAGGGCAGTTTTTAGTGATTTGGGCATTCTGCTTTCAGAGGCATTTTCGCCAATAATCCATCGGTCAATGACTACATCAATATCATGAGTCTTGTAACGATCCAATTTTAAATCGTACTCTATGTCTTGCAGTTCTCCGTCAATTCTGGCTTGTCCGTATCCTTTTTTTGCCAATTGCACGAAAAGTTCGTGGTAATGCCCTTTTCTGGAACGAATAATAGGTGCCATCAACATTACTTTCTTCCCTTTAAAATTTTCCTTGATGGTTTCTAGAATTTGGTCTTCGGTGTAACTGACTAATTTTTCGCCTGTAGAAAGTGAATAGGCATCTGAAACCCTGGCAAAAAGCAAACGCAGGAAATCATAGAGTTCCGTCACGGTTCCAACAGTAGAGCGTGGATTTTTGTTGGTGGTTTTTTGTTCAATGGCGATGACGGGAGAAAGTCCTTCTATTTTATCAACATCGGGACGTTCTAAACCTCCCAAAAACTGCCTCGCATAGGCCGAAAACGTTTCAATGTAACGGCGTTGTCCTTCCGCAAAAATAGTGTCAAAAGCGAGAGAAGACTTTCCGCTTCCCGAAAGTCCGGTAATCACGACCAGTTCATTTCTTGGTATTTTTACCGAAATATTTTTCAGGTTGTGTTCACGGGCTCCGTATATTTCAATAAAATCAGTATTAATGGCTTTGGGCTTTGGGCTTTGGGCTTCTTGCATTTTGTTAAATTGTGTGTTTTTTTTAGTATATCACAAAAAATTATGATACGAAAATATTTAAACACAAGGGCACAAAGAAAATCACAAAGAACACCATTTTATAATTTTCAAAGATAATATTCGTGATCCTTGTGCAAAAACTTAGTGACTTTGTGTTTAAAATTCATGATTTTAAATTTTAGTCATGTACTAAGAGGCTGTTTAAATTTCATTCAATAATTTTTTATACAATCCCTCAATTTTCTTAATTTAAAAATAAACTTTTTTTATTTCTTTTTTTAACATTAAGACATTCTGTTAATTAAGGAAATCTTTAAGAAGTCAATCAATTGATTTAGAATTAAATAGATTAAGCTAAATTGCTTAATTTGGCTTCGCCGAACCTAAAGGTTTCTCAATATTAAAAATATTTTACAAATTTAAACAGGCTCTAAATGTAATTTTACAAAAATACGGAAAAAACATCAGTTTTATTTCAAGATTGTTTGTAAGGTTCATGCTTTTTTGTTGCGACAAAAATAATTTAGCCTTAATTTAGCCTTCGAAATTATTATTCATGAAAAAAGCCGTCTTCATATTCCTACTTTTGTTTTTCGGAGTATTTTCGCAAGCTCAGGAACTTTTAGCAAATGTTCAGATTAATTATAATCAGATTGGTGGGAGCAATACACAGGTCTTTACCACATTAGAAAAAAATCTTCGCGATTTCATCAATAATACCAGTTGGACGGGCAAAAGAGTCCAAAGTTTTGAACGAATAAAGTGTAATTTTTCCTTGGTGATTTCTGAGCGACCTACCCAAAATACCTTCAAGGGAAGTTTGGTAGTACAAGCTGTTCGCCCGGTATTCAATTCTCAATACGAAACACCATTACTTAATATTAACGACACCAATTTTTCTTTTGAATACACGGAAAACGAAAATCTAATCTTCAATGAAAGACAATTTTCCGGAAAAAATCTAACTGATGTTATCAGTTTCTACGTGTATGTTATTTTGGGGTACGATGCAGATAGTTTTAAGGTCAATGGTGGAAAAGAATGGTTTGAAAAAGCACAAAAAATATCACAAAATTCTCAAAATCAAAGTTATACAGGTTGGTCGCAAATGGAAGGCCTCAAAACACGAGGAGCTCTAATCAACGAACTGCTTCGGGAACAAAATGCTACGCTAAGAACGGTATATTACGCTTACCACCGTGCAGGATTGGATAACTTATCGCAGCCCAACCAGAATAGTGCCAAGCAAATTATTGCCAACGAATTACTGAAATTGAGGGCATTTGAAAATAACTTTCAGATGAATTATCCAATAAATGTATTTTTGGAAGCCAAAAAAGATGAAATTTTCAATATTTTTGATTCTAACAACAATACATCGGTAAATATGAGTGAGCTAAAATCTCTGATGACCCTTCTGTTACCGAAAGAAACGGATAGCAAATGGAATAAGTGGAAATAATATCCAAAGCTATATTAAAAGAAAATAATTGAAAAATGCTTAAAAGGATTTTTATTCAGAATTTTGCTTTGATAGAGCATCTCGACATTCGGCTGGAAAAAGGTTTACAGGTAATCACAGGAGAAACCGGAGCCGGAAAATCTATTATTCTCGGGGCTTTGCGTCTTATTTTGGGCGAAAGAGCAGACCTAAAAGCCATCGCCAATCCTGAAAACAAAAGTATTGTAGAAGCCGAATTGGGCATCAGTAAAGAATATAAAGCATTTTTTGATGAAAATGATTTGGATTTTGAAGAAAGTACCATTATTAGAAGAGAGATTCTACCAAGCGGAAAATCGCGGGCTTTCATCAATGATGTACCTGTTACTTTAGATGTTTTAAAACAATTATCCGAAAGATTGATTGATATTCACTCTCAGTTCGAAACCTCCAATTTGTTTAATGAAGAATATCAGTTCAAAATTATCGACGGACTTTCTGAAAATAAAATACTGATTGAAGCCTATAAAACAGAATTTCAGCATTATAAAAACTTGGAGCGACAACTTCAACGCCTAAAAAATCAACTTTTGGAAGGCAATAAAGAATCCGACTACAAAAGTTTTTTACTCAGTGAATTAGAAGAACTCTCATTAGATCATATTAATTTAGAAGAGCTCCAGAACCAGGTTTCTATGGCAGAAAATTCTGAAATGATTGCCGAAAATTTAGGACAGGTTTTTGCAAAGCTTAATCAGGAAGAATTAGGGATTTTAGACGGATTAAGCGAGGTAAAAAACAAACTCTATAAAATTTCTGAGGTTTCGTCTTATTTCGACGAAATAGCTAAAAGAGTAGAAACTTCCTATTTGGAGCTAAAAGACATTTCCCAAACCATAGAAAATGAGGTAGAGAAAATAGAAGTAAACCCCGAAATCACAATGGTTTACACTACACAACTCAACAAAATAAATGCCTTGCTGTTGAAACATCAGGTTTCGGAAATAAATGATTTAATAACAATTAAAAATAAACTCTCCCAAGAGCAACATGGTTTTGAGGAAATAGAAAAAAATATTGTAGACATAGAGGAACAATTGGCAGATGCCACCATTAGACTAGGAGAATTAGCAACTCAACTTTCTGAAAACAGACAAAAATACAGTCCTGTTTTTGTTGAGAAAGCAGAAACATTGCTCCAAAAATTAGGTTTAGAAAAAGCAAAAATAAAAGTAGAACTAACAGAAACTCCCGATTTCAATCCGTTTGGGAAAGAAAGTATTCAACTCCTTTTTCAGGCAAATTCAGGTTATCCTTTGAAGCCCATTCAGTCGGCTATTTCCGGTGGGGAACGCTCAAGAGTAATGCTTTCTGTAAAAAAACTCATGGCAGAAAATGCCGAACTTCCTACGCTGAT
>JAGOJI010000116.1 GCA_017995195.1 Cloacibacterium sp. | reverse complement strand
GTTTTCGTGTGGTGAATAGAATGCTTCGTAAACATCTACTAATTTACTGAAAATCAGTCATTTATACAAATTTAAAACTACTTAATTAGCTGATTTTTAGCAGGTTATATTTTTGTCATGTACTGAACCCCTTGATATTAAAAACAAAAAATGTAAAAAAATAAATAAAATTAAACACATGTATTTGAAAAAAAAACATTATTTATTAATTCTTGTGAGTTCTATATGCTACTCACAAACCGGGAATGTGGGCATTAATACGACTCAACCTACCCATACACTCCATGTAAAATCAACGGGGAATCCGCTACGATTAGAAGGGCTGCAACCCGATGCTACTACCGCCGATCAAGTGATGATGGCAGATAATAGTGGAGTGGCAAAAACTATAGATGTAACCTCTGTTTCTTCTTATGCAGAACCGTGGTATAATATGGATACCAATACTGCTTCTACTTCTAATAATCAGAGTATTTACAGTTTAGGAGACATAGGAATTGGTACTAATAAAAAGAGTATTATGGATACAAGACACGTAATGTCCGGAGGAGCAATTGTATCCGAGAATAACCTCTCTAAAGTCTCTCTTTA
This sequence comes from Cloacibacterium sp., assembly GCA_017995195.1. Taxonomy (GTDB): domain Bacteria; phylum Bacteroidota; class Bacteroidia; order Flavobacteriales; family Weeksellaceae; genus JAGOJI01. The sequence continues at coordinate 5,103 of JAGOJI010000116.1, read as the reverse complement.
CCTTGATGCCGCTCAACACTTACCGAATACCAAATACAAAAGCACATTTACCACTGTAGTAGATAATGGTAATGGAAAAGGTTTTGATGATACTCGCTTCTATTCCTTTGCAAACGGAACTATAGGTCCTTGGATTAATGATATAAAATTTGCCTCCAGAGGATCAGCGACAGCACCACAACCACTCAATAATCCAGATGTAATTTATCAACAAACTTCTACGGCTTTTTTAGGAGGCAGTTACAATGCCTTCATGCCTTTGGCTCTTTATCAGGTAAGATATGCTGGTGATGGAACCAATGTTTTATCTGTTTCTGATTGGTATAACTCCGGTAGAAGTGCCATAAAAATTTCTGCAAATAACAACGTAGGGATTAATTATAACTCTGTTGCCACTTCCACTTTATATTCGAATGGCTCTTTAGGTGCGAAAATAGCTTTTCGCACTGGTCAAATATTAGATGATGATTTCACCGTAATTGCAAGCGGAGATGTCACATTACCAACTTCCGGAGTGGGAGATACAGGAAATCAAGGCAGGATTTATAATATCAGTTTTTTGGGACCATCGTCTGTTACCGTTTATGGAGAATTTCTAAATGGAGGAGTAATTCAGACGAATTATACTTTGAGTGATACAGATGGGCACAGAAGTATCACTGTTCAAAGTATTGGGAATAGATGGTTGATTATCGGTAGTCATTAGGCTCAAAAAATATGAAAAAAACATTTACCTTATTTTTTTTAGCAATATTTAGTTTCTTGTTTTCGCAGGATTATTATTTTTCTGCAGATGGAAACGACCTCAATTCTGGAAGTATCAATGCTCCTTTCAGAAGTTTGGATAAGCTGAACTCTATAATGGCGAGTTTGCAACCCGGTGCTAAAATTAACTTTAGAAAGGGGGATAAATTCTATGGATCTATCAATATTACAAAATCCGGAGATGCAGCCAATCCTATTGTTTTTACTTCTTACGGAGATGCAGCCAATGCCGAGCCTATTGTTACTGATATGATAGAGTTGAATTCATGGAGCAATTATTCCGGAAATATTTGGGTGGCGAATAATCTACCCGGCGAAATTACAGACGTGAGAATGCTTCTCATCAATAATATTCCCCAAGAAATGGGCAGATACCCCAATTCTTCCGATTCCAACAAGGGGTATCTTAGTTACGAATCAGGGAGTACTGCTTTAGAGAACGGCATCTACAAAAATACACTTAATGATACCAATACACCCAACACCACCGATTGGACGGGGGCTGAAATTGTAATAAGAGACACACGCTGGGCTATCGCAAAAAGAAAAATCGTAAGCCAAACAGGAATGGGAACATTCAATTTTAATGGTCAAATGGCGTATGGTTTTAGCTCCGGATATGGGTATTTTATACAAAAAGACATCAAAACTTTAGATAAAAATGGAGAATGGTACTTTGATGCAGTCAATCATAAATTGTATTTGTATAGTGATACCACACCTCAAAATGTTTCGGTACCGTCTAAAAAAACGATCGTCAATTTTGGCAATTATGTAAAATATGTAAGCCTTTCCAACCTGCATATTGAAGGCGGTACGGATTACGGTATTTACGGACAGTATAATCAGAACATCACCATCAATCATTGTACCGTGAACAATACGGTACTGAGTGCTATTGAATTTCGCGAAAACACCCAACTGGAAATCTCAGACAATATAATAACCAATGGGGGCGATAATGGAATCGTTATCAAAACAAACTCCAATAATATTCAAATCAAAAGGAACAACATATCCAAAATAGGATTACATATAGGTTCCGGATACGACCCTTTTCATGTAGAAACAGGAATCTTGCTCCTAAGTGTAGATAATGTTTTGATTGAGAACAATGAAATTAGCGAAATAGGCTACAATGGAATTAGATTTCATACCAATTATTGTACGATTCGGAACAATTATATCCATGATTTCTGTAAAGTCTTAGATGATGGTGGCGGAATCTATACTTGGAAGGGTATTAATAATAGTTATACCTACAGTAATAATTATGTCTTAAACAACATCGTTACCAACGGAATTGGTGCTCCTGAAGGTACCAACTCTCCAGACCGTTCTTTTGCATGTGGTATTTATTTGGATAGTAATGCCACGCTCTGCGAAATAGTGGGGAATACCACTTACAATTGCAAAGGGGCAGGAGTTTTTGTGAATCAGGCATCTAATAAAAATACCGTTTCGGGAAATACATCGTATAACAATGATAACCAATACTTAATAGAAGCCAATGTACCTACCTATTTAGTAAAAGAAAATGCTTTTTCCGAAAATATTGGCGTAGCAAAGACCGAAAAACAAAATGTATTTCAGATTTTGTGTGATACCTACAACCATATAGAGGATTTTGGTTCTTTTACCCAAAATTATTATGGCAGACCTGTAGATGAAAAATACTTCTTTCATATTAAAAAGGAAGCAGAAAATTTTTATAGTCTGCCCGAATGGAAAACGCTTTATCCTAATTATGATGTTGCTACGAAGGGTACACCTGTTCCTTTTGTTCCTTATACTATCAATTCTTTAGGGGCTAATAAATATTCCAATTCAGATTTCAATACACTTTTCGGTGTAGAAGCGTGGTCCTCTACGTTGACACATACGGTCTCATTAGACAATTCCAATGTTTTAGATGGCAGTTCTTTGAAATTTACCACCTCACAAACGGCAGGAGCTCCAAACTATCTCCTGTTGCCAATCGGGAATATTTTAAATACCAAAAAGTATATTCTTCGGTTTTCTGTAAAAGGAAGTTCTAATTTGGTAAAAGCCACGGTAAATCTCCGAAAACATCAGGCTAATTATATAAGATTGTCTTCACCTAAGACCTTTTCGATTACCAGCAATCGTGTAGATTACGAAATGCTTTTGGAACCGACTGTAGATGAGGCAGACGCACTTATACAGTTCACTTTATATGGTGGTACAGGAACCGTTTATTTTGATAGTGTGAAACTTTTCGAGGCAGAGGTTTCTAAAAATAATGTAGAAGATTTTATTTTCTTTGATTACAATCCCACTTCAGTTCCCAAAAATGTAGCACTAACAAAAAACTATGTTGACATGAAAGGGGCGAATTATAGCGGCACTACAACCATTGCTCCCTATTCATCTGTTTTATTATTAGAGAACAATGCTAATACAGCAAGTGATACAGATAATGACGGTGTCCCTGATGATATTGATTTAAATAATGATAACGACGGTATTTTAGATACCGATGAAGGCAGATGCTTTATTCAATCCAATGCGGTTACCGATGGGTTCGATGCACCCTTGCAACCTAATATGAATAACAACAATGTTTTAGGAACCACTTTTAATGGTTGGACAACCAAAAATGGGTCGTTAATTAATATTTTAAAAGTAGACGGAACAGGTTACGATTTCGGTCCTAATCTTGCCAAAAACGGTACACAATATGTCGATTTAGCAGGAAACGACCGATTAGAAAAGTCTTTTACAACGACATTTCCCGTTGTGATTACGGCTTCGGCTTGGTTTTCTAATCGTGTAGAGCCTTATTGGCCACCCAATTATAATCCTTGGACTGGCGGTTTAGAGATTTTGAACGCATCTAATACCGCAGTTGCAACCGGTAATCAAGTCTCTTTTGATGCTACGGTAAACAAAAATATTTGGTTTGAATCTTCAATCAATCAAATTTCTTTACCTACGGCAGGAACTTATACTTTAAGCCTCAATTTGGGCAATAGCGGACATGTAGATGCGGTAACTTACTGTGTTTCCAGAGATACTGATGGCGATGGAATACCGGATTATCTGGATTTAGATTCTGATAATGATGGCTGTCCCGATGCAGTTGAAGGCGACGAAAATGTGGTGAAAACCCAATTGAATCCAAACGGAAGTATCAATAGTGTTGTAGATGCACAAGGTATTCCTGTTTTGGTAAATGCTGGAGGAATCGCCGATGTAGGTTCAGACCAAGGTCAGGGAATCGGAAATTCTCAAAATGCGGCAATTATAGTGTGTGCTTGTTATAAAACGCCACAAAATTCCGGAGATGTTTTGGATACCAAACACGGGATTACCGCTTTTGGAAGAGCAGGAGCCGACAACGGCAATTAGCCAATGGAAAGAAAAGGAGCATGGACTGCTTTGGAAGCTAAAACCAAAGGTTTCGTCATTAATCGTTTAACCGATACTCAGATTTCTGCAATTCCCGCTACCGATTTGCGAGAAGGAATGATGGTGTACAATGTTTCGCAAGATTGTCTCCAAATCAATACCGATGGTACTGTAAGCGGTTGGAAATGTTACAACACACAAGCTTGTCCAAATTAAATTTTTAAACATGAAAAAGATTATAACGATTACGCTAATTTTTTCTGTAAAACTATTTTTTTCACAAGTAGCTATTGGGAAACAAAGCATCTCCTCGCTTTCAGTTTCTTTAGAGTTCTATGATGGTGCAGATAATAAGAGAGGTCTTGTTTTACCTTGGGTTCAAAATCTTAATCTTGTAACATTTACCTCGGATTCTAATATAAAAAAAGGAGGAGTAATGCTGTTGGATACTCAAAATAAAAAAATAAAAATCAGCAAGAACGATGGTACTTGGCGGGATTTAAGTGTACATACTAACGAATTGGTAACTACTGGAAATGTTACGATAGATACTTCTCTACAGGATTCGCCAAACTATCCGGAACTAAATAGTGCAAGAGTGGTTGTTGGTGGAAATCCCAGTACAGACGATGCTTCCGGGATTTTAGTCCTGGCTGATACCAATAAAGCGATGATTTTACCCAAAGTAGCTTCACCTCATCTCAATATCATAAAACCTTCTGCCGGAATGATGGCTTATGATACTGTGACCAAGCAATTAGCAGTTTTCAATGGAACGGTTTGGACTTTTTGGGCATATTAAATTCATAAAAAACAAAAAAATTCTATTTAACAATTTAAAAAAATCAATACTGTCCTAAATAAAAATTATTAAAAATAGAAACAGCCTAAATACCTATTTTACATTTAGCTTTACATTTAATTTCAAAAAAGAACCCCTTGATAATAGTTTTTGGGGGTTTCAGG
>JAGOJI010000115.1 GCA_017995195.1 Cloacibacterium sp. | reverse complement strand
GTATTGTATAAATTGGGAGCGACTACCGTTCCCATAGCCTTGGTATCTGTAGGAAGGCAGCTGAGATGGTACTCGTGGCGAGCAGAAAAGAATCTTTTGTGTTGGGGATTATTTTTTAAGCTGATTTTATTTCCATTGATTATTTATGGAATCTACTTCTTGCTTCTCCTGAAGAGAGGAATGGCTATGGAGATATGTGTATTGGAAGCAGCCATGGCTCCTATGATAACTTCTGCCATTATGGCTTCGGCTCATGGTCTTCAGCCCAAATTGTGCAACTTAATGATTGGAATTGGGATTCCTCTGTCGTTTATTACTTTACTGGGTTGGTATTTTTTGATGAAATAAAAAAACGCTCCGAGAAAAAATTTCCGAAGCGTTTTATACTTTAATTCTAATTCATTTTTAGTATCTGTAATACTCAGGTTTGAAAGGACCTGCTACTTCTACACCAATATATTTAGCTTGTTCTTCGGAAAGAATTTCCAACTCAACACCTAATTTTTTAAGATGTAGGGCGGCTACTTTTTCGTCCAAATGCTTTGGAAGCATATACACTTCATTTTTATAGTTGGCAGCATTGTTCCAAAGCTCTATTTGAGCTAAGGTTTGGTTGGAGAACGAGTTACTCATTACAAAACTCGGGTGTCCTGTTGCACAACCTAAATTTACCAATCTTCCTTCTGCTAAAATAATGATTTCCTTACCCTCTACATTATAAATATCTACCTGTGGTTTTACTTCATATTTAGTAGCACCGTAGGTTTTATTCAACCAAGCCATATCGATTTCGTTGTCGAAATGCCCAATGTTACACACTATGGTTTTATCTTTCATTTTTTTGAAATGCTCTGCTCTCACAATATTGAAATTCCCGGTAGTAGTAATTACAATATCTGCATTGGCAACTACGGTATCTAATTTTTTCACTTCATAGCCATCCATTGCAGCTTGTAAAGCACAGATAGGATCAATTTCTGTAACTGTAACAATAGAACCGGCTCCTCTAAAAGATGCTGCTGTACCTTTACCCACGTCTCCGTAACCACAAACTACTACCCTTTTCCCTGCCAGCATTACGTCTGTTGCTCTTCTGATAGCGTCCACAGCAGATTCTTTACAACCGTATTTATTGTCGAACTTAGATTTTGTTACCGAATCGTTTACGTTAATGGCGGGCATTACCAATGTTCCGTTTTTCATTCTTTCGTACAATCGGTGAACACCGGTAGTTGTTTCTTCAGAAAGTCCTTTGATTCCCGCTGTTAATTCCGGATATTTATCAAAAACCATATTGGTTAAATCTCCTCCATCGTCCAAAATCATATTAAGAGGCTTTCTGTCTTCCCCGAAGAAAATAGTTTGTTCTATACACCAGTCAAACTCCTCTTCGTTGAGCCCTTTCCATGCGTAAACAGGGATTCCTGCTGCGGCAATTGCTGCGGCTGCATGGTCTTGTGTAGAGAAAATGTTGCAAGAAGACCAAGTAACCTCTGCCCCCAATGCTACCAAAGTTTCAATTAAAACGGCAGTTTGTATAGTCATATGAAGACATCCTGCTATTCTCGCTCCTTTAAGAGGTTGAGAAGGTCCGTATTCTTCACGAATTGCCATTAATCCCGGCATTTCGGCTTCTGCTAAGGTAATCTCTTTTCTTCCCCATTCTGCAAGGGAAATATCCTTCACTTTGTAAGGAATGTATTGTGTTGCTGTTTCCATCTATTGAATTTAAATTAAAAATTTTACGGAATTTTTCGCAAATTTACAATCTAATTTTTTAATCACAAAAGATATGCCTCTTTTTCGAGATTTTTCTGATAATCAAGCGACCATACAAATTTGGAAATTCGATGAAAACGAAGTTTTGGATTCCCAAGAACTCTTAGAACCCGAAAATCTTGAAAAAATAAAAGACTACCACCCCAAAAAACTATCGGAACACCTCATGATTCGGCGGATACTAAAAAACAATTTACCGAAACATAAAATTCTGTATCAGGGAAATGGTGAACCCTACCTTAGTCCTCACACTCATCATATTTCCATCAGTCATTCGTTTCCCTATGCTGTTTTGGCAATTTCAGAAAAAAAAATAGGAATTGATATTGAAAAAATACAGCCCAAAATATCCAAACTAAAACATAAATTCCTTTACAAAACAGAGTTGGAATGGACGAAGAACGATAGAGAAACGGAATATTTAAGTGCCATTTGGGCAATTAAAGAGAGTTTATACAAAATTCATCCTTCAAAATATTGGTCTCTAAAAAAGCATTACGAAGTCTTTCCCTTCGATTTAGATAAATTAGACTCTATTGAATGTAGGATATTTGATGAAGTATTCAATGATTATTTTACCGCCCAAGTGAGAAAGGTAGAAGATTATTATTTTGCTGTTGTTTATGATGTGTGATGTACAGTATAATGTACAATGTACAATGTATAATGTATAATGTATAATGATGATGTATCAAGGTATAAAAAAATAAAACCAAGCTATGAAATATAATTTCAAAAACGATTATTCCGAAGGTTGCCATCCACGTATTTTAGAGGCTTTATTACAAAATAACCTGGTCCAACAAAACGGATACGGATTAGATGAGTTTTGTCAAAATGCTCAACAAATTATTTTGGATAAAATAAACAATCCAGACGCAGAGGTTCATTTTGTTTCGGGAGGTACACAGGCTAATTTAATTGTGATTTCGAGTATTCTAAAACCACACGAAAGTGTTATATCAGCTCATACAGGGCATATTTACACCAACGAAGCCGGAGCAATAGAGGCTACGGGACACAAGGTACATGGAGTAGAAACTCCCCACGGGAAATTAACTCCTCAACATATTCAAAACATTTTACAAGCCCATACCAACAAACCCCATCAGCTTAAGCAAAAATTGGTATACATCTCTAACTCTACCGAAATAGGAACTATTTATAACAAAGAAGAACTACAGATTTTATCCGATTTTTGTAAAAAGAATCAGTTGTACCTATTTATGGATGGAGCCCGATTAGGACACGCTTTAACAGCAGAAAACAACGATTTATCTCTGGAAGACGTTGCAAAATTCACAGATATTTTCTACCTCGGAGGCACCAAAAACGGAGCATTGATAGGAGAAGCTATTGTCATCAACAATCCCAATTTACAGGAAGATTTTGGTTTTCATTTAAAACAAAGGGGAGCTATGCTCGCCAAAGGAAGACTGTTAGGCATTCAATTTCAGGAGTTGTTGAAAGACGAATTGTACTTTGACCTCGCTCGGCATGCCAACCAACAAGCCATGAAATTAAAAAAAGTATTCGAAGAATTGAGATGTGTATTTTTATCGGAAACCTTTACCAACCAGATCTTTCCTATACTTCCTCAGTCTGTAATTCAGATATTGGCTCAGGATTACGGTTTTTATGTTTGGAGAACAATAGATGAGCAATATGCAGCCATTCGTTTAATCACATCTTGGGCTACAGAAGATGCTGCAATAGAGTCGTTCTCTCAAGACATTAGGAAGGCCTTTAGGCATTAATTTTTATTTTGTCAACATTCAGAATTTTGTAAACCATCTCCTTTAGCAATTCACTATCTTCCGTTTGATTGGCACCTAATCCTTTACTCTTGAGATCGGTTTCACGAAGAATGGAAATAACTCTTGTCGCATATTTAAGAGGATAAAAACGAGCCTTTTCCATTGTTTTTTTTACAACAAAAGGATGCATTCCCAATTCCGTGGCAATAGCTTGCTCGGGTTGTCCCGCCATGGAATGAATAACAATGAGATTAGAGAAAAAGTTATAAAGATTACCTATCGTCATCACCAAAGGATTCGTTTTAGGATTTTTCCCCATATAATGAACAATTTTGAAAGCCTGTGCTGAGTTTCTTGTCCCCAAAGCCTCCTGTAGTTCAAAAACATTATAATCTTTACTAATGCCAATATGGGTTTCTACCACTTTACCATCTAATATTTCACCCTCTTTTAAAACAAGTTTTAGCTTTTGCAGTTCATTGGCAATTCTGGACAAATCACTCCCCAAATACTCCGCCAAAAGATGCGAAATATTGGGAGCTGTTTTTATACCCAGTTGCTCACATTCCTTCTGAATCCAGTTGGAAAGGTCGTTACCATAGCTTTTAAAAGGCTCACTAAGAAAAAGCATTTTACTGTTTTGCAAGGCTTTTCCCACCTTTTTTCGAGCGTCCAACTTTTTGTGCTTATGGGCAAACACCAATAGAGTTGAAGGAACCGGATTTTCGATATATTTTAAGAAAATTTCCTGTTGCTCGTCGTTCAAAGCCAAATCCTGAGCTTCTTTTACAATAATAACCTGCCGCTCTCCCATCATAGGATATTGTTTGGCTAAAGAAAGTATTTCGCCATAATTGGTATCTTTACCATAAACAACCGTCTGGTTGAAGGCTTTCTCGTCTTCCTCCAAAATATCGTTCTCCAAGTGTTTTACGGCAACATCTATAAAATAAGGTTCTTCGCCATGTAGAAAATAAATCGGGAGGAATTCTTTATTTTTAATACTTTTGAGGATGTTTTCTAATTCTTTCATACCATGGAATTGCCAAAACTGAATTTTGAACAAGAATTTGATTTCAAATTCAAGCAAGACAAAGATACATTTTTTATTTATGATATTATACGCAAGAGCTACCTGCTCCTCACTCCCGAAGAATGGGTAAGACAGCATTGGGTACACTATTTTCATTACATCAAAAACAAAAACTGCTCTTCACTGATTACCGAAAAAAAACTGGAACTCAACGGTACTACCAAACGCATAGATTTACTGGTTACCGAAAAAACACAAGCCAAAATATTGTTGGAATGTAAAGCCCCTTCAATCTCTTTGAATGAAAATCATTTTGAACAAACCGCCAGATACAACAGTGTTCTAAATGCCGAAAAAATTCTGTTGAGCAACGGTTTGCAACACATTGTAGCAAATTATAACAACGGGCAGTATCTATTTACACCATTTGAGTTCGATAGATTGCTATAAATCAGTAGTTTTACTAATCCGTATAAAATCATCAAAAACTTTATCTTTGCAAGGTGCAAATTACTCAAGATCAATTAAACGAACTAGAATTCCCCCAGTTATTGGCGGAAATTGCTCCTTTCGCATTTTCTCCTAAAGTAGCCCATCATATTCAGAATCTACAGCCATTTTCTATTGACCAAGCAGAGATTCTACTCAAAAAAACTTCAGAATTTCTAAGTTCGTTCGAAAGCGAAAATGTGATTCCTTTTGATGAATACGATGATATCGAAAATGAGTTGAAATTGATGCTTATCGAGAATTTCAGACTCGAAAACAATGCCTTTGTCAAAATCAAAAATATTACTGAACAAATTGGAAAACTTCAATCTTTTTTTCCAAAATTTGCCGATTTATTTCCTCATTTACTTAATGAAATAAAAGACCGGGAATTCAGAAAGGAAATCATTGATAAAATAAATGCAGTTTTCAACCGATTTGGAGAGGTAAAGAATGAAGCATCTCCTGTTCTGAAAACGCTTCGAACAGAAATTTCTCATGCCAAAAAAGCTATTCAGGAGAACTTCAATAGAACATTAACAGCTCTTGGGCAAGGAGATTTCTTAGACGAAATTAGAGAAAGTATTATTGACGACCAAAGAGTTTTGGCGGTAAAATCAGGATTCAAAAAAAGAGTTCCGGGTAGAATTTTAGGCGTTTCCAAAACAGGCTCTATTA
>JAGOJI010000037.1 GCA_017995195.1 Cloacibacterium sp. | reverse complement strand
GAGAATGAATATTCATTTATTTTACTTGAAATCTTCTGTATTTCAACCAAGCAGCAATTCCCAAAACACTCATAAATGCAAGTCCTAAATATACCCAAAGCGGTATAGGAATAGGGTCGCCCGAGGCATACGTATGTAATCCCGAAAGGTAATAATTAACCCCAAAATACGTCATCACCATAGAACAGAAAGCAAACATGGTTACGATATGAAATGCAAATCTTCCTCGTAAACCGGGAACCAAACGCATATGTAGCACAAAAGCATATACAATAACCGATATAAATGCCCATGTTTCTTTCGGATCCCACGACCAATAGCGCCCCCAACTTTCGTTGGCCCAAACACCTCCTAAGAATTTCCCTACCGTAAGAGTAAAAAGCCCAATTATGAGAGACATTTCGCTTACAATGGTAAGTTCTTTTATAGTGGTATCGTTGTGTTTTTTGAAAATATTTTTATCTGAAATAATATAAAAGAATAATGTAATTACGGCAATCAGCATTGATAGGGCAAAGAAACCATAACTTGAAGTAATAATTGCTACGTGTATAATGAGCCAGTAGGATTTCAGTACCGGAGCCAAAGGTGTAATCTGAGGGTCGAGCTGTGCTCCTCCATGGGCAAATCCCATCATAATAACTGCTACCAAAAAACCAGCGGCAGGAATTAGGGCATTACTGTTTCTGTACAAAGCTAAACCGGCTGTAATTCCTACCCAAGAAATAAAAATAATAGCCTCGTAGCCATTGCTCCAAGGGGCGTGTCCCGAAATATACCAACGAATAATTAACCCCATAAGATGAAAAACATACCCTATTATTCCAATCCCAATAATTATTTTGATAATTTTATGCAATAAAGCAGAAGGTTTGAATAATTCTATAAAAGCTAAAATCAATAGTAAACCGCCTATAATGGTATAAAAAACCAATAAAATAAAGAATAGATTGGCTTTATTCATCAAAACTTCCAGATGCGTTTTATTTCCATCGGGGATTACATTTTTACCCCATTTGTATTGGTATTCTTTTACTTTTTGGAGTTCGGCATCGGCTTTTTTCCAATTGTTGTCTTGGGCAGCACTCAGCACGCTTCCTAAATAAGGTCCTAAAATTTCTTGTGCAATTTCATCTTTGTTGAAATTCGTATCCATTACCGAACTCCATTTTTCATTGGAGTGGTTTTTAATAGGAATGACTCTCAAGTATTGCCAAGACAGCAATCCATTCATTACCTGCACTTTATCGTTAAGTTTAATAACGGCTTGGTCATATTTGTTTTGTTCCGATGGTTTCTTGCGAAAAGCAATATTGTAATCATCTTCCAATACGAATTTTAAATTCCCTTGTGCATCTGCAGGAAACAGTTTTACTAAGCTGGTAAAGCCATCATCGTTAGCCTTGGTTTTTTCTTTAAGTTCTTTTCCTACATTTCCTTTCAGTTCTATTTTAATGAGGTCTACTTGAGCCCAAAACATAGGATCTACAGTAATTGCCAGAAACCATTGGTTGGCATCTAAATGTTGAAATTTTTCCCGTTGGGTAAGTTTTCTTAGAATATCAAGGGCTTGCGTGTTGATGGGAGCAATTCTTCCATCGTAGGTTTGCACCAATAGGTAGCCAAATTTATCGGCATGCTCTTTATTGATATTAATACTTTTTACCAATTCATCTGCCGATACCGTTTTTGGCGTGTTTGATGAATTTTGAGCATTGATGCCTATACTGCTCAGAATCAAAAGGAATAAAAGCATTTTCTTTTTGCTTACTTCCTTCAGGGTTTGATTGAGCTGCCAAAAACGTGTACCTTTCCAAAAGAGAGAAACAAATAATCCTAAAAATAAAAAAGTATAGCCTATATAGGTAACCAAAGTTCCCCAAAAATCATGATTAACGGAGAGTTGTGTCCCCTTTTGGTCGGGTGTAAAACTCGCTTGGAAGAAGCGATAACCTTTGTAATTCAGTACATTGTTCATGTATATTTTGTAAGGAGTTTGCTTGCCTTCATCAATTATTTGGACATGACTCTCGTAAGACGACGGAGAAGAACTTCCGGGATAGGTTTCCATTACAAAATCGTCTAACTTAAGGGCAAAAGGTGTTTTATAAACTTTTGAACCAAATCCTACCATGATATTCATTCCGTCCAAAGTAATTTGTTTTGCCATATTGGGATTTCCTTTTTCTACAGGTAAATCTACGAGTTGCTTGGTTTTGGGACCCGTAATTTCCAATTTTAATAAATCGGGAACTTGAGCGTCTTTCTTTTTGTCGCCTTCATACTGCATAAGTTTTCCCTTTTTTACTCCCTCAGGAACTACTATTTTTAGTTGGTCTATAGAATAGAGACTTCGCAACACCAAAGGCTGATACTCGTCTTTTTTGGTGGTGCCGGTTGCTTGGGTTGCCATGGTCATATATTCGGCATTCACAGGAGTTTTTATCCATAATTCTCCGTTTTCTTTTTTAAATTCTACCGCACCTTCTATAGGGCGATTGTAGGAAACCAAAAATCCGCTCATACTTTTTACTTCGCCTTCTTCAAGGTAAATATTCTGTCGTCCGTGGTCGTTTGTAGAAACCAAATGGAGATATTCTTTGCCGTAGGTTCCTGTAATGAGGCTGTCTTTTTTACGCTGAATATAATCTATGGTTTTAATCCGTATTTTTTTGCCGTGGAAATCGTAAGTCGCTTGCAAGTTATGATGAAGTGGTGACATGAGATAAGGAATATCGGCATAATTAAGAGTTTCGCCCTTTTCCTCGATTTGAATTTTGAAGAAATTTTTATCGGTAATTATTTCGTTGCTGGTTTCTCCTTCCCGAATGTGCATGATCCCTTCGTAGCTGATGTACCGAGTAATGGCACCTCCTATAAAAATGAGTGCAAATGCCAAATGAAAGACCAATAAGGGCCATTTTTCTCTTCGCCAAAGTCTGTACCTACCGATATTGCCTATAAAATTGATAATAAGAAGGAACATAATTAGTTCAAACCACTTAGCTTCGTAGATAAGGGCTTTGGCGGTAGGTGTTCCAAAATCGTTTTCTATAAAAGTAGCGACAGCCATGGATATTGCGAAGATTATCAGCAACAATGCCATTGTTCGTGTCGATATAAGGAGGTTTTGTAATCGTTTCATCGTCACAAAAATACAATTTAAAATCCAAACAAGACAAAGATTATAAGACGATTTATAAATTCAATAACTTCTAATGGGGTAAAGTCATGAATTATGGAGCTGTGAAGAGATGAAAGAAAACTATTTTAGAATCCAAAATTGTAATTGAATGTCGTTAGTATTACAATTTTTGATTATCAATGATGAAAAAAATTAAGATTTCCCATCTCCAAATCGATAGGAATTTTTCATTTTTTCGGTGTAGATTTTTGCTATTTCTACGGCAGTTGTCATTTCTTCCCAGTCAGCATATTCATTTTTCACCAATTCTTCGAATTGTTTCAAGGTACCGGACCAATCATCAAAACAAATAAATTTTTTCTCGGAAATATTGATGATTTTGTCGATATAATTGAGTCGCAATTGCATATATTGCTCGTGATAATCGACTTTGAAATTAATGATGCTTCCCTCAGCAATCTGGGGACCGTCTTGGCTACAGTAAAGTTTTGCATTTCCGTAAATTACGCATTGGTTGTTTACAATAGTTTCTCCCAGTACTTTCGCATTGTCTTTTACCACACTATTTCCCAATATTCTGGAGTAACCACTCACGATGGCAGAATCCTGTACAATACTTGTATGAAGCAGCATAGCATTTCCTTTTACGCAAGCATAATCTCTTACAATGGCTTGGTTATAAACCCAACAATCTCCTTGTTGAGAGAGATTTTTCTCATTTTCTATATACCCTCCCAAATCTCCTTTTTTCACATCAAAGAAATCTTTTTCTGCTTGAATTCTGTAGAGTGTTTTTCCGTTGTGCTTTTTGGTTTTGGAGGTAAGGGAGTATTTTTTCATTTTATGTTTTTATTTGTTTTAGTGGTCAACTCAATTGATGTTTCAGTGTTGTAAACAGCATTACCACTCAATAGGAGTTTTGTTTTTAGAGACTAAATACCGGTTGATTTTAGAAAAAGGTCGACTCCCGAAAAAACCTCTGTGAACAGAAAAAGGCGACGGGTGAGCTGATTGAATAATGAAATGCTTGTTTTCATTAATCAATGTTGCTTTTTTTTGTGCAAACGCTCCCCATAGAACAAAAACAATATTCTCTTTCTTATCCGAAATCTCTTTAATGATAAAATCTGTAAAGGTTTCCCAACCCAAATCCTTGTGAGAGTTAGCTTCGTGGGCTTTTACAGTAAGTGTAGCATTCAGAAGTAAAACGCCTTGTGTTGCCCAGCTATCCAACTCATTGGTATTTTTTACAATGCCCAAATCATCTTTTAGCTCGGTGAAAATATTTTTTAATGATGGTGGTGCAGCAACCTTATCGGAAACCGAAAAACATAAACCATTCGCCTGAAAATCGTTGTGGTAAGGATCTTGACCAATAACTACTACTTTTATCTCATCGAAAGGAGTAAGTTCTATTGCCCGAAAAATCAAATTTTTCGGTGGAAAACATTTCGAAGAAGCGTACTGTTCTTTTACTTTTTTCCAAAGAGTTTCAAAATATTTGGAGCTTTTGATGGGCTCCAAAACTTCTTTCCAAGTCATATATTCTATTTTTTAGCGAATTTAAATATTTTAGCCGTATAGATGTAATAAAATTATTTGCAACTGATGGGGTATGAAGAAAATAGAACTTTCTTTTATTTCTCTTTTTAAAAAAAATCAAAACATTGCTCATAAGATTTGTAGAATTTATACTGCTAATTCAAATGATCACCACGATTTATTCCAAGAGATTGTTATCCAACTTTGGAAATCTTATCCTCAGTTTGAGGGAAAATCAAAGTTTTCGACTTGGATGTATAGAATTGCACTCAATACTGCTACTACCATTTATCGAAGAAAAAAAGACAATTGTTACCCAAGAAATAAGCGATTATGTTTTTTCCATTAAAGAAAATAATGATAGAGAAGAGTTAGACGAGAAAATAAAAGAATTGTAGAAAATCTTTTATCAACTTTCAGACATCAATAAAGCCATGATATTGATCTATCTCGACGAAAAATCTTATGAAGAAATTCCAGAACATTTAGGCATTACCCAAAACAATGCCCGAATAAAGATGATGCGTGCCAAAGATCAATTAAAACAACTTTAAATCCCTAAAATGAAAGAATTAGATATACTAAAACAAAACTGGAAAAAATCTGAAACAGAGTATAAGCAATTGTTGTACAAAATGATTCATAAAAACTCCAATTCTGTAGTGAAAATACTTATTGTGTTTATCATTTTATTATTTAATCTCAGAAAAACAATAAATACATCAGATAATGTAAATCAATTGATGTACGAAATTTTAAATGTTAGAAAAACAGTTAAAAGATACATCAAATACACTATTAATATTACGATTTTTGTATCATTGTTTTATATAACAAATGAAATTTACTCAGACTTTGTGGTAGGTAAATACTCAGAAAAATCCACGGATTTTAAAATAATTTATGGAATCTTTATATCATTCTCATTAGGAATCATTCTAATGATTTTTATACTACTTTTAAAAATTTATCTATAGAAATACTTATGGAAAACTTTTAAAACGACTCGAAAAAAACTACAAAGAATTAGAGAGCATTCAGTAAAAAATATTTTTTATAACAAATCTACCAATACAGGGCAGTGATCCGAATGAAACGCATCTTTTAGAATAACAGCTCTTTGTAAAGATTGCTCCATTGATTGGCTTACGAAATTATAATCCAAACGCCAGCCTTTGTTGTTAGCTCTTGCATTGGCTCTGTAGCTCCACCAAGAATAATGGTGTGGTTGATGATTGAAATACCGAAAGCTGTCTATAAAATTTCCTTCTTCTATAAACTGGCTCAGCCACGCTCTCTCCATAGGCAAAAATCCCGATACATTGGCTAAACGAATGGGATCATGAATATCAATCGCTTGATGGCAAATATTAAAATCACCGGAAACAATAAGGTTGGGGATTACTTTTTTAAGTTCCTTTACATAACTAAGAAAATCGTAACAAAACTGCATTTTTATATCCAAACGATTGATGTTGGTAGCCGAAGGCACATACACCGAAATCACAGAAAAATCCTCGAAATCGGCACGCAATACTCTTCCTTCAAAATCAATGTATTCAATTCCACAGCCGTATTCAATATGTTTGGGCAAGTGTTTGGTAACAATACCTACACCGCTATAGCCTTTTTTCTGTGCCGAATGCCAAAAACTGTAATATCCCAGCTCACTAAATCCTTCTATATCAATTTGTTCAGGCTGAGCTTTACTTTCTTGTATGCACAATACATCGGGGTTGGCAACTTTCATCCACGATAGAAACTCCTTGTTAAAAGCGGCTCTTATTCCGTTTACGTTATAACTAATGATTCTCATTCTTCTTGCTTAGTCCCCTGATTTTCCAAAACAAATTCTTCAATCTCAGAAGACAAAAAAGGAGAGCCTTTTATTTTGTTAAAAGCAATACACTTGATGCGGTATTGATCCTGTATGATACGGATAAGCTGCCCATTGTTGATTTCGGGAATAATTATTTTTTTGAATCGATACAAGAAATCTCCTAAATCTTGCGGAAGTGGATTGATATTCCGGAGTTGAAGATGGGCTACAGAAACTCCTTTTTCCAATAGTTTTCTAACACCATCTCTTATGCTTCCGTAAGAAGATCCCCAAGAAAGCAATAGTATATCGGCATCTTCTTTTCCTTGATCCAAGCTCATCGGAGAGTAAATATTAGAAATATTTTTGAATTTTTCAGCCCTTATCTGTACCATTTTTTGATGATTCTCATTATCATAACTTACATTGCCTGTAACCTCTTGTTTTTCTAATCCACCCACTACATGTTCTTTACCTTTTGTACCAGGTATGGCAATTTTTCGGGAAAGATTCTCCTCTCTTTGGTAAGGGAGATAGGTCTGTTCATCTGCTTCCTGTATATAAGGCGTTTGTATACATGGTAAACTCTCAAAATCCGGAATCAGCCATGGTTCGGTTCCATTGGCAATATATCCGTCAGAAAGTAAGATAACGGGTGTGGTATATTCCAAAGCAATTTTAGCAGCTTCAAAGGCAGCTTCAAAACAGTCCGAAGGAGATTTTGGAGCAATCACAGGAATAGGAGCTTCTCCATTTCTTCCGTATATGGCTTGCATCAAATCGGCTTGTTCGGTTTTGGTCGGCAAGCCTGTTGAAGGTCCACCTCGCTGAACATTAACCACAACCATGGGGAGTTCAAGCATAAATCCCAATCCTAAACCTTCGGTTTTGAGTGCCATACCCGGACCCGAAGTCGCCGTAATGGCAAGATTCCCTCCAAAGGCAGCTCCTATTACAGAAGTCATAGCAGCAATCTCATCTTCTGCCTGAAAGGTTTTTACGCCCATAGGCTTGTATTTGGATAAATAGTGCAGAATATCTGAAGCGGGAGTAATGGGATAGCCACCATAAAACAACTCTAATCCCGATTTTTGGGAAGCAGCAAGAAATCCCAAAACAATAGCTTCGTTTCCCGAAATACTACGGTAGATGCCGGGAGACATTTCGGCTTTTTCTACCGAATATCTTTCGGAGAATATTTCTGCAATTTCTCCATATTGATAGCCGGCGTTCAGCACGTGTAAGTTAGCATCTTTAATTTCCGGATTTTTAGAAAAATGTCTTTCTATATAACCTTTGGTATATTCCAAATCTTTAGAAAACAACCAATAAATAAAGCCCAGAGCAAACATATTTTTGGCTCGGTCTTTATCTTTTTGCGAAAGGGTAGTTTCCTTGAGTACTTCCAAGGTTTGTTTGGTAATATCGATTTCGTAAATGGTAAATATATTTTTAAGCCCGTCAATAGGGCTTTCTTCGTAATTTGCTAACCGAAGGTTTTTATTATCAAACCCCGAAATATTAGCTATAATGATTCCCGATTTTTTTACCTTATCGATATTTTTTTTCAGAGCTGCGGCATTCATGGCAACCAGCACATCACAATAATCGCCGGGAGAATTAATCTCACTACTTCCGAAATGAACCTGATAGCCCGAAACTCCGGCTACCGTACCCGAAGGAGCTCTAATTTCTGCCGGGAAATCGGGTAGGGTATTAATATCATTTCCGAAGATAGCGGCAGTTTGTGTAAATTGGTTGCCTGTGAGTTGCATGCCGTCTCCGGAATCTCCTGCAAATAAGATGACGGCATCTTTTAATTCTTTTGTAATCATTGTACGAAACTCAATGGTATTTTTTGTTTGGAATTATAAACCTGACTTTTAGTAATGTGATAATTAATTTATTATTTAGAATAATAATTTATTTAGTAGATAATAGGCAATATTTCATTACCTAATTATCTAATCATCTCTTTACCGGAATATTTTTCAAAATTTCCAACAGATATTTCCAAAACTTTTGTGTTGAAGGGATGTTGGCTCTCTCGTCTGGCGAGTGAGCTCCTTTGATGGTTGGTCCGAAAGAAACCATTTCCATTTTAGGATAATTGGCTCCTATAATTCCGCATTCCAATCCTGCATGGCAGGCAACAACATGAGGTTTTACACCAAATTCCTTTTCATAAATCTTTTCCATTGTTTTGATGATTTCGGCGTCGGGTTTAGGTTTCCAGCCCGGATACGAACCGGAAAATTCTACATTCATACCCGCTAGTTCAAATACAGATTGCAGTTGCTCGGCTACTTGTTTTTTGGTACTTTCAACAGACGATCGGGAAAGGTTGAGTATTTTTAAACTTCCATCTTTTAGTTCTACTCGTGCAATGTTGTTGGAGGCTTCTACCAGATTTTCTACATCGGGAGACATTCGGTAAACTCCGTTGTGGGCAGATTTCAGGGCATAGATGATTTTTTTGGAATCTTCTACGGAAAGTCCTTTGCTGTGTAAGTTTGATTTTTCGATACCGATACTGAGATCTTTTTCAACCGAAGAAAATTCTTCCAAGATGGCAGTCTTTAGTTGTTCTGCTTTCAATGAAAATTCTTCGAAGTTTTTAATGGAAAACAGGGCGTGAGCTTCCCTTGGAATAGCGTTTCTTAAGCCACCGCCATCTATGGAAATAAGCTGAATCTGATTTTCGATACCTTCAGAAAGTAATCTTCCCAATATCACGTTGGCATTTCCATAATTTTTGTGAATATCCATTCCCGAATGTCCACCTTTTAGACCTTTAATAGTGATACTTACAACTTCTCCGCCTACCTCTTGTAGTGTGTAGTTTTGGAAAGCAGTAACATCTAAACCTCCGGCACAGCCTATATCAATTTCGTCATCTTCTTCGGTATCTAAATTCAACAGGATTTCTCCTTTCAGTTGGTTGGGTTTGAGTCCCAGTGCACCGGTCATTCCGGTTTCTTCGTCTATAGTAAATAGAGCTTCTATGGCAGGATGGGCAATATCATTGCTTTCCAGAACACTCATCATAGCGGCTACACCCAATCCATTGTCTGCACCCAGAGTAGTACCTCGAGCTTTTAGCCAATCTCCGTCTACGTACATTTCTATTCCTTGTGTGTCAAAATCGAATTCTACATCATTATTTTTTTGACATACCATATCGAGATGAGATTGCAGAACAATAGGAACTCTATTTTCCATACCCGAAGTTGCGGGCTTTCTAATAATTACGTTGCCCACTTCATCAACACTTGTTGGGAGATGAAGAGATTCTCCGAAATTTTTGATAAATGCAATTACTTTTTCTTCTTTTTTGGAAGGACGCGGAACAGCATTGAGAGCCGCGAAGTTTTTCCATATCAATTGAGGTTCTAATTGTGTAATTTCCATAAAAATAAAATGAATTTCCCACAAAGATAAGAATAAAAAGTGCTTTCTACTCATATAGAAGCAGTATACTTGGAACGAAATTATTATTTTTGCGTAATGAATTTTCCAAGTAAAGTTTTAGAAAAAGCGGTAGATGAGATTTCCGGACTACCCGGTATTGGTAGAAAATCTGCACTTCGCTTAGCTCTTCATCTACTAAGGCAACCCTCTTCTCAGGGAATTTCCTTAGCCGAATCTTTAAAGAAACTGGTTACTGAGATTAAATATTGCCGAGAGTGTCATAACTTTTCGGATTTTGATATTTGCGATATTTGTGCCAATGAACGTCGAAGCCAAGAAATACTATGTGTTGTAGAAGATGTACGTGATGTTTTGGCGATAGAAAACACTTCAAAATTCAATGGTAAATATTTGGTTTTAGGAGGTAAAATTTCTCCAATGGAAGGCATAGGACCGCACCAGCTCAATATTCCGAGCATCGAAAAAAAACTGAACGAAGGCAGTGTAAAAGAGATTATTTTTGCTCTTAGTGCGACTATGGAAGGCGATACCACAGCCTACTATTTGTATAAAAAATTCAAAAATTTTGAAGTAAAATTTTCCAGTATTGCACGTGGAATTTCCGTAGGCGACGAGTTGGAGTATGCTGATGAAATCTCGCTTGGAAGATCCATTGTCAATAGACTTCCGTACAACGAAAAATCCTGATTTGTGAAGAAGTTATCCATTATTATTGTTCATTATCAGGTAGCTCACTTGCTTAGAAATTGCCTGCGTTCCATTGAAAAATATTTAATAGCTATTGATTATGAAGTAATTGTAATTGATAACAATTCTCCAGATACTTCGTGGAAAGAACTGATGAGTGAATTTCCTAAGGTTACATTTGTTGCTTCAACCTCCAACGAAGGTTTTGCTAAAGCCAATAATAGAATGGTAACTTTGGCACAAGGAGAATATCTCTTGCTCTTGAATCCTGATACAGAGATTGAAGGCTTTTATTTCGAAGAAATTTTAGATTTTGCCGACAAACAAAATAATTTGGGTTGTCTGGGGCTGAGAATGCACAATGCTCAAGGAGATTTTTTACCGGAAAGCAAACGCTCGGTACCGAATACCATCAATGCCTTTGAGAAGCTGTTTTCTCCATTTTCGGGGCAAAAAACAGGACGAAAAAATTACTACAGGAACGATATATCGGAAACCGAAATCTCTGAAGTAGAAGTAATTACCGGAGCTTTTTTGCTCATCAAAAAACAGGTATATCTCGATGTAGGAGGATTAGACGAACGGTATTTTATGTACGGGGAAGACGTAGATTTGTGCTATACTTTGCTGAAAAAAGGCTACAGAAACTTTTATTACGGAAAACACGCCATTCTCCACTACAAAGGCGAAAGCACCATAAAAGATAAGACCTACTTGAAACGATTTTACGGAGCAATGTCTATTTTTTTGGACAAATACTACAAAAAATCGTCTCCTTTGAAATATTTTATTTTGAAAAAAGGACTCGATTTAAAATACCGATGGGCACTACGGAAACTTATTCAACGTAATTAATAAGATATTGAAAGCAAATTAAACACCGTATTCAAAAATAAGAGTTTGTTTAATATCCGGGTGCAAACTTTCTGCTACAGGGCATTTTTCTGCAGTTTCCTCAATAAATTTTTTCTCCTCTTCGGTATGTTGAACGGGAAATTTGAAATGACAAATAATTTCGCCAATTCTTCTGGGGGCAGAAGTCATTACTTTTTGCAATTCGCAAGTAGTTCCCTGAATATTGATACCCTTATTCCTACCTAAAATAGCGATAGTAGTTAAAATACACTGAGCTAAAGATGTGGCACACAAATCTGTTGGAGAGAAAACTTCTCCTTTTCCGTAATTATCGGTAGGAGCATCTGTTAGTATTTCAGTTCCCGATTGTATATGAACCGAAGAACATCTCAAATCTCCCAAATATGTAATTTTTGAAGTTATCATGTTTTAATGATTGTGTAATGAGGGTAATGTGATAATATATTTACAAATGGTGAATTTTAACTTTTATTGTTTTAATAATCAGGTAATTATATTTTAATCTCAACCTTAATTTTATTAAAAATGAAAAATATCTTTTGCCCTGTTCCAAGAGCTTTCGAAGTTGAGTAAATTGAGTTGGTGCTCCACTTTTTCTGCTTGCAGAAAATTAATTACCTGCTCCGTAGGCATATTTCCTACCAAGTCATCTTTTGCCATGGGGCATCCTCCAATACCTTTTATAGCACTGTCGAACCTTTTGCAACCTTTGTCGTAGGCGGCTTTTAGTTTTTTGTAGCTGTCTTCGTATCGGTTGTGGAAATGAGCACCAAAGTGTATTTGAGGATATTTTGAAGGAATTTTTTCGAATAGTGTTTCGATACTTTCAACATCTGCAACTCCTGTAGTGTCGGACAATAAGATATGTTTTACGCCCATTTCGCTGAAGCGGTTTGCCCATTCATCAACTTCTTGCCACCTCCATAGTTCTCCGTAAGGATTTCCAAATGCCATAGAAAAATACAAAAAAAGCTCTTTGTTTTCGGATTGAGTGAGTTCCAAAATTTTTGCTACTTCGTCCATAGCTTCCTCTCTGCTCTTGTTGGTATTCCGGTGCTGAAATGTTTCGGAAATAGAGAAAGGAAACCCCAAAATATCTACATTCTTATGTCGTAAAGCCTTTTCTGCACCTCTATAATTGGCGATGATAACGGAAAGTTGGGTTTTGGAAACACTTTTATCGATATTATCCAGTACTTCTCCGGAATCTGCCATTTGAGGAATCATCTTGGGGCTTACAAAACTGCCACAGTCCAATACATCAAAGCCTACGTGCATTAGAGAATTAATGTAGTCTATTTTTTTATCGGTAGGTATAAATTCGCCCCAGCCTTGCATGGCATCTCGCGGACATTCGGTTAAAAACATAGTTTCTATTTTTGAACGTTTTGTGTTCAATTGATTATGGTTTTCACTCTTTGGCATCCATTTTTCATCTCTTAGACAACAAAAATCCTAAGAGGATTCTATTTGTCTTTCAGCGTATAAATATATAAATTTGCTGGAAATTGAAGAAATTATGTCTATAACTTTTAAAGAAGAGTGGAGAGAAAAACTCTTGAACAGATTACTTACCTACGTAAAAATATATTCTACAAGCGATCCCGAAAGCGATACAACTCCCAGTACACCACAACAATGGGATATGGCAAAATATCTTTTTGAAGAAATGAAGGCCATAGGTTTGGAAGACGTTACTATAGACGAACATGCTTATGTCTATGGTTTCATTCCTTCCAATATAGAAGAAAAAGTTCCTCAAATAGGCTTTATTGCCCATTTCGACAGTTCTCCGGATTTCAATGGAGAAAATGTAAATCCTATTGTTTGGGAAAATTACGATGGAGGAGATTTACTTTTGAATAAAGAAACAGGATTCACCCTTTCGCCGGATAAATTTCAGGATTTGAAAAAATATAAGGGACAAACCATCATCACTACCGATGGAACAAGTCTTTTGAGTGCCGATGACAAAGCGGGTATTGCAGAAATTATGACCGCAGCAGAATATCTTATACAACACCCTGAAATTAAGCACGGAAGAATTTCTATAGGCTTTAATCCCGATGAGGAAATTGGTAGGGGAGCACATTTGTTCAATGTAGAAAAATTCGGGGCAGAGTGGGCGTATACCTTAGACGGGAGCGAGGTAGGAGAGTTAGAATACGAAAACTTCAATGCAGCAGGTGCCGTGGTAAAGTTCAAAGGTTTGAGTGTACATCCGGGCTATTCGTATGGTAAAATGGTAAATGCTAATTTGTTGGCAGCGGAGTTTATCCAGATGTTACCGGCTAATGAAACCCCTTCTACCACGAGAGATTACGAAGGTTTTTATCATTTAATGGATATTAAATCCGACGTTTCCGAAGCGAAGATTCAATATATTATCAGAGATCATGACGAGCAAAAATTTGAAGCAAGAAAAGAATTCATTACTGCTAAAGTAGCAGAGTTCAATGCCAAATATGGCGAGAATACAGCAGAACTGGAGATTAAGCACCAATACCTTAATATGAAGAAGCAGTTTGAAGGCAAAATGCACATTATAGACTATGCTGAACAAGCTATGAAAGATGCCGGTGTAATACCTATTATAAAAGCCATTAGAGGTGGTACAGATGGAGCTCAACTCTCTTACATGGGATTGCCTTGTCCTAATATATTCGCCGGTGGGCATAATTTTCATGGTCCTTATGAATTTGTACCTTTAGAATCTATGGAAAAAGCCGTGGAAGTTATAATCAATATTGCTTCTTCGGTTGCGAAATCATAAAGTCGTAAAGTTGTGAAAACACAAATTTAACTTACCACTTCGTGGGGTAAATCCAATATTACAAATAGTGACTTCACAACTTCACAACTTCTTTTGTGTATTATTTTTTGACAAATGTCAAAGGATAGTTCTGTTTATTAACGGAAATTTGTCCCATCAAACAAACAAAGAAAATGATACACAAAAGAAGTTTAATGTATGCCTTGCTATGGATTCCCTTTTGGGGAGCAGCACAATCGGCTCCTGATCTAAAGGAACTTATAGAAGCTGCCATGGCAAGAGATGGATTGTTGCAACAACAATCCTTAGAGATTCAGTATACCGATCTTGATCAAAAAAAACTAAAAGATGTATTTCTACCAAAGTTAGAAATTACGGGTAGAGGCGGTTTCATGCACACCGGAATCCACCTTACCACACCGGAAGTTAGTATTCCCAAAATTCCCATGATTTTCCCGGGACTCAGTATTCCCGAAGGAAGCAATACCCTAAATATTTCAGGATTTTCCGGAGCCGCCAAAGCCGAAGCATCTATGCTCATTTATTCGGGAGGAAAAGTAAAGCACCTAAAAAAAGCACTGGACGAGAAAAACCTCTCCCAGCAGGAGCTTATGCAAAACAACCGTAACGAAATCATTACTACCATTTCTAAGGCTTACGACCAATTTGCATTGGTTCACCAATCCAAAAAAGTCTTGGACGAAAGTAAAAAACGCCTCGATGCCAATAAAAAAACAGCAGACAAAGCCTTAGGATACGGATTAATCACCCCTTACGATCACAAGAAAATAGAACTGACACAAGCAACCTTAGACTCCAAGTTGGCAGAGTACGAAGGCAAAAGAGAATTACTCATTACCCAATTAGAAGTACTTACAGGCATTGGCAGAGAGCGTATTGCCCAAATAGATCCGCAACTGAACGTTATAGAATACAATTCCGAAAACCAGTCGGTAGAAAATAGAGCAGAAATAAAAGCTTTGGAACATGGCATAAAAGCCACCGAACACAAGATACAAGCCGAAAATACATGGTGGATTCCTAAAGTTCAGGCAATTACCTCATTGTCCTACTTCGGGTTGTATGGTGATCATATTTATACCTCCAAAGAAATCATTCCCAATACGGGTAAAAAGTTAGATTTACACCCCAATTCGCTCAACGCATTTCCTATTTTTCAGGCAGGAATCGGTTTCAAGTGGAATCCTTTCGACGGGAACCAAGGCAAAAGAGAAATCGAAAAAAATAAGATTGAAAAGCAGATTTTGGAAAGCAAAAAAACAGATGCCATAAGAAAGTTAGAACTCAATTTAGCCAATAACCAAACCAATTACAGCATTAGTTTTTCCCAAATCGCCCTGAAAAACAAGCAGAAACAAATTGCTGCAAACGCCTTGAGACAGGCAGACAAAGAGTTCAGATACGGTACCATAAAATTTACCCAGTTTTTAGAAGCTCAAAACGATTTAGAAAATGCAGAATTGGAGTACCAAACCGCCATTTTTAACCAAAGAAGAGCAGCTATAGAACTCATGAAAGCTACTCAAAACCTTACTGTAGATGCCTTGTAGAAGAATGTAATGAGGACAATCCCCTCGCCAAGGCATTTCCGGCAGCTCGGGGTCGGGCTTTTCGTTCCAATTCCTCGCCCAGCCGCTTCTGCCCAAGCTTGCTGCGGGATTTCCACTACAATCCCTATTGCGAAACAAGTAAATAAATTAAATATTCAAACAAAACCTTCGAGGTTTAAATTCAAGAAAATAACCAATAAATTACAAACAAATGAAAAATTATATCATAAAAACCATTAGCCTTTTGAGTATTACCGGATTAGTCGCTTGCAAAAGTGAGCCCTTTCGCCCCATAGAAGGAAAAACAAAAAAAGATGTTGTTTCTTTTGCACCAAAGGTTACAGGTAGAATTTTGGAAATCTATGTAGAAGAAGGACAAGTAGTAAAAGCAGGAGACACCTTAGCCAAGTTAGACGTTCCCGAAGTTTCCGCCAAAATAGCTCAAGCTCAAGGAGCCACATCGGCAGCTAGAGCCCAGTTGCAAATGGCGAAAAACGGAGCTACAGCCAACCAACTCAAACAACTAAAAGCCAAAGAAAAAGGACTGAGGGAACAATACGAATACGCTCAAAAATCTTATAAAAGGGCCAACAATATGTATCGAGACAGCCTCATGTCTCCACAAGCCTATGATGAAGTGTACGCCAAACTCCAAGGAGCAAAAGCACAATACGAAGCGGTAATTGCGGAGCTAAAAGATGTAGAAATTGGTACAAGATTCGAGAAGATAGAAATGGCACAGGGACAAGAAAACCAAGCTGCAGGTGCTTTGCAAGAAGCAAATGTAGCATATTCGGAGCGGTACATTATAGCCACCAACGATATGGAAATAGAAACCATTTCACTGAAAAAAGGGGAGTTGGCAACGGCAGGATTTGCTTTGTTCAATGGTTATATTCCAGATACTGCATATTTCAGATTTACGATTCCTGAGAGTAAAATAGCCAATTACCAAAAAGGAATGGCTGTAAAAATGGAAGTTGTTTACAATAAAAAAGCGGTAGAAGGTAGGGTAGTCTCCATTAAACAACTTACACGATATGCCGATATTACCGCTGCTTTTCCAGACTACGAGATGCAAGACGCTATTTATGAAATCAAAGTGAAGCCCAACAATATAGCTATAGGGAAAGATATTTTGGTAAACTCCACGGTTATCCTGAAATAAAACAAATAAAATTGCCTATAGCAAAGCAAAACTTTGGTATATAGAGCAAAAATTAATAGTTGAAACAGAAACCGTGACGGTTTGAGAAAAGTAAAAAAAACAAACAAATGAAACATTTATTCTATTTAATAAAAAGAGAATTCCTTCTTTTCATCAAAAACTCTACTTTGAGAAGCGTATTTTTGCTGGCACCTATTTTCTACGGATTACTTTTGGGATTTACCTATAAAGAGGGAAAAGTAGAGCATATTCCCGTAATTGTTTTAGATAGAGACCACAGCCCAACTTCTTCTACTCTGGTAGAAATGCTGGGGGACAACCAATCCATTAAAGTACTAAAATATACACAAGAGCCACAAAACATCAAAGATGAAGTCATCAAGCATCAGGCAGCGGCAGTCATTAGCATTCCCGAAAATTTTGAAGCAGAAATTCTGCAAAGAAAATATCCTGAAGTAGTCGTAAACATTAATACCGCCAATATTTTAACCGCCAATTTTGCAACCAAAGGTATTCAGGCTACTTTGGGAACTCTATCAGCAGGAATGGAAATGAAAGCACTACAAAGAAGAGGTATGAGTGCCGAAATGGCAAAAATGCAGTACGAGCCATTCAAAACAAACTATATTACTTTATTCAATTCTACTTCCAACTACCTTATTTTTATGTGGCCGGCCATGATGGCAGTGGTTTTGCAACAAGTTATCCTATTAGCAATGGCGGTAAGTTTTGCAGAAGATTTCGAAAGAAAAACTTTTTTGAAATATTACAGAAAGAGCAATATATTTTTAATGATGTTGGTAAAATCTTTCCCTATTTGGATTCTTTCTATTTTCAATGTTATGGTTTTTTATGCTATGCACCTGTATTTCAGAATTCCTTTGCCGGAAGATATTTTAAATTTTGTTGTATTGACGGGGTTGTTTGTAGGATCTAGTACATTTTTAGGAATTTTGTTTAGTGTTTTGATGCCTAATGCCCTAAAGGCTACACAGGTTTTAATGGTGATTGCCTCTCCTGCATTTATCATCAGTGGTTTTACATGGCCCAGAGAAGCAATGCCCTTGGCAATACAACATTTTACGAACATTATTCCGCTTACCCCATTTCTCAATGCCTTCAAAATATTGCTCATTCAGAAAGGAGATGTAGGGCTTACCTATTCTTACCAACAACATTTGCTGGTATTACTGCTCATTTATTTTGTTTTGGGAGCTTTGGCATTAAAAATAAAAATAACCCAAATGAAGAAAGTTCAAATTTCAGATTGATTTTTTAGAAGCAGAAGAGGTTATTGTTTATCATTTGTTTGTTGAGAGTGTCTTAATTTTTTATTGAGGCACTCTTTTTTATTATCTTGCAAAAAAATGATAAGACATGACCTTTCTTCTCAATCAACTGAAAAAATACATTCACGTAGACACCTACATCGAGCAATTCTTTAGAGAGGAATGTGAAGTAATTCGTTATAAAAAAAATGAATTAATAAGTCGACAAGACCAATACAACCGAAAGGTATTTTTTGTAGAAGAAGGTATGGCTCGTTCGTTTTATTATGAAAATGGCAAGGATATTACCACCAATTTCTACACAGAGGGAAAGCTCATGGCGAATATGGATACCTTATTTCAGAACAAGCCTACACGCTATAATTTTGAAGCTATAGAAGAAAGTGTGATGATGGCGTGTGATTTTTCTAAATTAGAAGAATTATGTGCTGTTTCTATTGAATGTGCCAATTTTGGTCGATATATTTTAGGAAATCTTATGACACAGATGGCATCTAGAATGGCTTCTTTGCAATACATGACTGCCAAGGAAAAATATACCCAGCTACTCGAAGAAAATCCTGATATTATTTTAAGAGCTCCATTGGGAATGATTGCCAGCTATCTTGGCATTTCTCAGGAAACTCTAAGTAGAATACGAAATGCGGTGTCGTAGAATTAATAATTTTAAAAAATTATGCCTTGCATATAAAATACCATTGGGTAAAATGAGATTAGCTCTTGTAGGCTGTACCTTTGTGGTATGAGAAAAATTATATTAATTTTCACTACTAACCGACAAAATAATATAAGGAGCCATCTATTTAGACAGCTCCTTTTTTCATATTTTTAGTTTACCAAGACAAAAAATATGAGCAATAAAAATAGAGAAAAGAATTTAGTCGGTCAGCC
>JAGOJI010000114.1 GCA_017995195.1 Cloacibacterium sp. | reverse complement strand
AAAAATGTTTGAAACGGTTGCTGAAACAGGACTTCCTTATGTCTTAATGCACATCAACCCAACGTATGAATCAATGCACGAAAAACAGATTGAAGGTGATATTATCTTAACTTTAAACCAATATTTTTCGGAAAAAATTCAAAAATTAAGAACATTGGGAATAAAAGATATTCTGGTAGATCCCGGTTTTGGTATCGGGAAAACGATTGAACAACAATACCAGATGACAGATGAGTTGGAATACATTTGTTTTGGCGAATCCCCTTTATTAATTGGGATTTCGAGGAAATCTTTTATTTATAAACCACTTGGAAAATTGCCTTTGGAAATTGGTGAGGAAACGCAACTGCTTCACCGAAAAGTTTTGGAAAAAGGAGCAAAAATTTTAAGAGTTCACGATGTGGAGGAAACCAGAAAAACAATTGTAGAATTTTTGGATTGCTTAAAAAAAACTTGATAGAGTAGGTGGATACTATAGTTTTTTAACATTTTAATAATGATGAGGTCGATAAAATATTTAGATTGAAATCAAAAAATTCTTCATATCAACATTTGTTTAAAACTACTTCTATAGTTGGGAGTGTTCAGGTTTTTAGTTTAGTTATTTCAGTTGTTCGATCCAAATTTATCTCGGCTTTTCTTGGAGCCGAAGGCGTTGGTGTATTGGGACTGTTTCAAGCTGTTGTAAGTCTTATGGGAAACTTTACCGGTATGGGAATAGAAGCAGCATCGGTAAAAACAATTTCTGAATATAGCGAAAATCATCACAGACAAGAAATTACAAAAAAAATTACAATTATCAGAAGATTAGTGATAATAAGTGGTTTTGTAGGGGCTGTAATTATGGTATTGGCTTCTTCCTATATCAGTAAAATTACTTTTGGTCATTATGATTTTACTTTTAGTGTTGTTTTGGTTGCGTTAGCCGTTTTTTTTAACCATTGTGTGAGTAGTGAGATTGCTTTGTTGCAAGGTTTGCAAAAGTATGAGCTATTGTCTAAAGCCAATCTTATAAGTAATGGTGTTGCACTTTTTGTTTCGCTGCCATTGTACTATTTTTTTAAGATTCAAGGCATTGTGTATGCTATGATTCTGTCTTCTGTTGTTACGTTTTTTATCATTCGTTATTTTACGGAAAAACTGAATTTTCTATCACAAAGAATACCGAATAAAGAGGCATTGCAAGATGCAAAAACTATACTTAGTCTTGGGTTTTCTCTCGCATTTATGAATGTGGTTTCTATTTTTTCTCTTTATTTTTTACAGGTTTTTATTGGTAAAAATTATGGAATAGAACAAGTGGGTTTTTATAATGCAGGAAATAGTATTCTTAATAATTATGTGAGTATTGTTTTTGTGATTATGGCGGTAGACTATTACCCAAGGCTCTCGAAAATAAATAGAGATAAACCTCTTGTTCAAAAAATAATTTGCGAACAAACTGTTTTTGTTTTGCTGGTGTTATTGCCTGTTGTGGCTTTGTTTTTATTGTTTTTGCCTTATATTGTTGTGGTGCTGTATACAGAAAAATTTCACGTGATTGAACCTTTTTTGGGGTGGGGAATTTTGGGTATAATCATCAAAGGTCTATCGTGGTCTATGGGATATCTCATTCTTGCGAAAGGCAGCCGTAAAATCATTATTATCAATTCCATTGTTTTCAACAGTCTTTTTGTGGTTATACATATTGTAGGCTATAAGGCATGGGGAATGGAAGGATTGGGAATATCGTTTTTGGTGTATTATTTTATTCATTTCTTAGGAATGCTGTTGATATGTTATACAAAATACGGGTTTCGATACAATAGTGAGGTTTACAGAGTTTTACTTGTCGTTATATCTCTATGCTTTTGCTTATTTTTGTCTTATACAGAAAAGAACAATTCCTTTTTGGGATTTTTTGCCCTTGTCTCGGTACTGTATTCTTTTTATGAACTGAATAAAAGAATAGCATTTGTGAAATTTATAAATAAAAATAGATGATGAAAATAATACGTTTTTTATTTCTTTTTTTTAGAAAAATAAGAAATAGGCTATTATTGTACAATGCTATCAATTGGTCTAAAACTCTTTATTTTAACTTTAAAATGTTGCCCTTTGGTACTGCTGTAAAACTGCCCGTACTCATCTACGGAAGGGTTTCCCTGAGAAAACTTACCGGAAAAATAAATATACAGGCAGAGATTAAAACAGGAATGATAGGATTAGGGCAACCCTACGAAATTTTTCGCCAATCAATGGGTGTCTCAGAGCTGTGTTTGGAGGGAGAAATCACGTTCAAGGGGCATGTGCAGATTGAAAGAGATTTTTCTATTTACGTTCACGAAAATGCTCATTTAGAATTGGGGCATATGTCCAGTTTGGGCTCCAGAGGGAAAATAATATGTTACCAATCTATCATTTTAGGAAATTTTTGCAGAATAGGTTTTGAGTCCCAGCTTATAGACACTAATTTTCATAAAATGATAGATTTAAACCGTTCAGATGTTTCTTCAGATGAAGATCATAGAATCGTTTTAGGAAACTACAATTATTTGGGAAGCCGAGTGAGTATTATGAAAAATACAAAAACCGCAGACTACTGTACTATAGCTTCTAATAGTGTTGTTAACAAAGATTATCGCCCGTTAGGGAACAATGTTCTCATAGGAGGAGTGCCGGCAAAATACCTAAGAAGCAATGTAACCAGAGATTGGGACGGAGAAATGGATAATCTGGTACAATGGCTTACGGTAAAGTTGATATAGAAGAATCACTCCACACTTCTACGTATTTTTGTGCCTGTATTATGTAATGGTGCCTGTGTTCTACAAATCTTCGGGCATTAAGACCAATAGTTATTATTTTGTCCGGATTTCTTATGAGTTCCGAAAGTTTATTTACTAAATCATCTACATTTGCTTTGGCATTAATGGCTATTTCGCCTTCTTTAACATTGTAATAATCCAAGAAATTTTTTTCTGCTCCCGTAAAAACAACTTTTCCTTTTGCCATAGCCTCTAAAGCATTGAACCCTTGGTCGTTCGAAAAAACCTGATCCAGAAGTATATGACATTTGTTGTAACATTCTATATACTCACGATAGGGTAGGTTTTTTGCGATAATAATCTCAACTTGATCATGATATTGAGCTTTGATTTTTTTTAGAGCATTTACAAAAAATTCAATCCCTTTTTCGGTGTAAGATAGGTCGCTTATTCCTAAAAAAATAATGATTTTATCTTCTATTATTGGAGGAATATATTTTATTAGATCCACGTCTATAGGGTTAGGAATCAGCCCAAGATGCTTGCTGTTTTCTTGTAACGGAATAGCGTAGTCTAAATCTGTAGTGATAAATCCCCTCGATTTTTTATATAATAATTGATGAATCTTGTGATGCCTCCTACTTATATAATAGAAAGCATATTTGTAGTGCTTTTTTAGATTTTTATTCAAAAAATAAGGTTGAAGAATAGAGGTATATGCCTTATTTTTTAGGTAATAATTCATGGTGATATAATCTACCCATGTAGATAATACGAAAACATTCTTATTTTTCTGTATTATTTTTTTTAGGAACCAATGCTCCAAGAAACTAAAAGTTTCAATAGATCTTTCGTTGATCAATTGAATTACATCATACTTTTGTACTTCATTTAATAGGAAATAAAACCTGATTCCTCTCTCCGTTTTTGCGAATATGTTATATATCTTTTTCAGTAAAAAACCATCTGTGTTGCCTAAAAGCCAATCGGAATACCGAGGTTTTATAGAATAATCGTTCGGTAAATTTTTAAAACCACTTCCGGACGAAATAATCTTGGCACGATGTCCCGATGCAACCAAACCTTTTTTTAGGGTATTGTGCAAATTGCTAAATTCGCCTATCAGAAGAACATCCATTTTTTTAAAGTATATTTGGCATAAAAATAAGAATTAATAACTTTCGCTCCCAAATGAATATAGAGATAATCGATATTTTTACAATTAAAGACCATAGAGGAAATCTTGCTGTAATTGAACAAAATATCACACCTTTTGATTTTAAGCGTATTTATTATCTTTTTGATGTGCCGAGTTCTGCCCATCGCGGAGGTCATGCCCATATAGAACAACAAGAAATTCTTATTGCGATCTCGGGGAGTTTTGATGTGATTTTGAAAGACGGACAAACACAAAAAACAATTACCCTAAACAAGCCCAATAAAGGTTTGTGGATCAAAAATAATATTTGGAGAGAGCTGGATAATTTTTCATCAGGAGCGGTATGTTTGGTAGTAGCTTCCGATGTTTTTAAAGAAGAAGATTATATAAGAGATTATCATCAATTTATCCAATATTTAAATCAGGTATAAGTCGCTATTTTTATTCCTTTTCTGAGGAAATACATTTTTAAAAACTGGATTTTCTTCAAAATAGATATTGGTAAATAGAGTAGAATAATCTGTATAATATTTAGGTTTTTAAGACTTATTTCCTGTATTATTTTTTTTCTTTTCTCTTCGTTTTTCTCGACCTTATAGAGTTTGGCAAAAATATACCTGTTAAAATCCAAATATTTTTTCAGTTTATTTTTTTTAGAACAATATTCTTCATATTTGTTAAAATCCGGTATTCCCTTGTTTCCCAGTTTTGTATTGGTAATTTGGTTCTCCGAGTACATGGTATATTCTACCAATGCTTCGGGTGTATAGGCAAGTTGATGATTGAGATTGAGCCTTATATTGAAATCAATATCTTCGCCATAAGAAATTTCCTCATCATAGTATCCTGTTTTCTCGAACACATTTTTTTTCACACACACCGAAGATGGAATGTAAACAGGCTGAGAGGTTCCGTACTCAAAAAAAGGAATGATGCTATATTTTTCCTTATTTTTTTTTAATTTATTCTTTGGAAGAATGCGTTGATTAGGGTAAATTTCTTCGTAGTTCGTGGCAAAAACTTCGGCATCAGGAAACCGAAGAATCATCTCAGATATTGTTTTTAAGAAAGAAGGTTTCCACACATCATCGGCATCTAAAAAAGCAATATATTCAGCTTTTGAATTTCTAATTCCGGTATTTCTGGCGGCAGATAAGCCCTTGTTTTCGTTGTGATGAATTATGGTTATTTTTTCATTGCCCATATTTTTTGCCTTTTCCGGGCTTTTGTCTGTAGAACAGTCGTTTACTACAATAACCTCATAATCCGTGAATTCCTGATTGAAAATACTTTTCAACGTATTTTCAATATAATTTTCTTTATTAAAAAGAGGAATGACAATCGAAAAAAAAGGCATAGTAAGCAATTTAATTTCTTCAAAATTAATATAAAATAAAAGAAAAACCGCCTAATATCAGCGGTTTCTATTTTTATAAGCTCAAAAATAATTTAGGGTTTACCGGCGTATTATTTTTGTGCACTTCATAGTGTAGGTGTGGTCCTGTAGAACGCCCCGAATTTCCGGACTTAGCGATTACTTCTCCTACTTTTACCTCTTGGTTGGCAGATACCAAAATTTCCGATAGATGGGCATAAAGACTCGATAGCCCATTGCCGTGCTGTACAATAACACAATTGCCGTAACCTCCTTTGTTTCCTGCAAAAATGACTTTTCCTTTTGCTGTACATTTTACATCGGAGCCGTATGCTACCGCTACGTCTATCCCCTTATGAAACTGCATTTGGTCGGGCTCAGAAGGAGCTTCGTCTTTGTTGAGGATTTTGGTTTTAGTAATTTTAGAAACATTTCCCAAACTATCTTGTTCTGTTTTTTTATCCGTTTTGGAAGGAACTATTG
>JAGOJI010000113.1 GCA_017995195.1 Cloacibacterium sp. | reverse complement strand
GAAAGTCAAATATACTTATAAATCAATCTAAATTTGATTATGCCTTGTTTTTTCGTGCAGATTTGTATCCCGAAAAAATGATTTCTACGATAAGAAATATCTCCGAAAAAATGATTTCGTATCAATATGACGGTATGGAAGTTTGTCAAAAAATATTGAATTACACTTCTTTCTTTGACCGAATTTTCGTTTTCGACCCTGTAGATTTTTATAAATATCAGTCCAAAAACTTTCTTCCGCTTACGAACTGTTGGTTTCCTGACGAAAATCCACAATCAAAAATAGAGCAAGATTTTTTCTATGTAGGAGTTGGAACCGATGATAGAAAGCTGAAAATCACCCGTTTTCAGGAGTTTGTAAAAAGCAGAAACTATGATTTGAAAGCAATCCTAACGATTCCTGAATTTCGTGCCGAAGAAAAGAATGAGGGAGTAGAGTTCCGACACAAAGGCTTGAGTTACCAAGAAAATATGGAATTGGTAAGGAGTTCTAAGGCAGTATTGGATTTTAAATTGGATTATCATAATGGGCTTTCTTTTCGGTTCTTCGAAGCTATGAATTATGAAAAAAAGTTAATTACCAATAATTCTTCAGTAAAAAACTACGACTTCTACCATTCTGATAATATTTTTATTACAGATTACATAAATTTTGATGGATTGGAAGAGTTTCTGGCGAAACCTTACCAAAAAATTGACGAAAAGATGGTACAGAAATACGGTTTTGAAAACTGGATAAAATATGTTTTGAACGATGGAAAATATCAAAACATCTCTTTGCCTATGTCAAATTTTTCTTGAAAACTGCAGGAACTCCTGCAACTAATGAGTTAGAGGGTATGTCTTTAGTTACAACTGATCCTGCTGCTACAACAACATTTTTTCCGATTTTAATTTTGGGTAAAACTGTTGCTCCAGTACCTATAAAGGTACCTTCTCCTATGGTACAATTTCCCGAAATACTTACATTAGGGCAGATTTCTACAAAATCTTCGATAATAGTGTCGTGCCCAATTGTAGACGATAAATTGATTAATGTACACTTTCCTATGGAAACAGAATTTGTAATAATGACTCCAGAAGTGATAATTACACCTTCCTCTATTTTGTTATCAAAACTACCGATTTCGGAAAAATTACTTATAGTTGTTATGGCTCTTCCTCCTATTGAAGAAAATTTTTCATAAATCATTTTTCTTAATTGTGGATTTCCAATTCCTATTACAAAATTATTTGAGACTGTTTTAAAATGACTTTCAGCCTGCTCTAAACTTTTTAGAATTGTGAATTGGTTAAATAACTTATCTGGTACATCACTATTCACATCATCATAGAAACACAGATTCTCTGTTTCGTTTTTTTGATGAAAAATTTCCAATACTTCTTTGGCAAAACCTTTGGCTCCTATGATTAGCATTTTATTTTTAATTATTTTGTGTTCTTAATAACAACCGACAAATCAAATCGACTTCTTCCATCGTTAAATCAAAATACAGTGGCAAACACAGTACTCGTTTGGCAATGTCTTCTGTAATTGGTAAATCTTGTGACTCTACATAAGGTAGAGATATTGCCAATGATGGATAAAAGTATCTTCGAGTAAAGATTTCGTGAAGTTTTAGGTGTTCGATACACTTGAGCATCAATTCTTCGCTTTCGAAGATAATGGGATAGTAAGCAAAATTATTTTTGGAATTTTGATGCCAAACAGGTCGTCGAGCTTTTAGATTTTGGAGTTTTTCGTCGTATCTTTCCGTGATTTCTTTTCTTTTTTTACCGATGGAATCTATGTATTTTAGGTTAGCTAAACCCATTGCGGCGTGGAATTCGGAGTTTTTCCCATTGAGTCCTAAGGTGGCGAAATTTTCAGGTCCGTCAAACCCAAAATTGCGGATATAGGCCAATTCTTTGAGTAAATCTGCATCTTTAGTTATCAACAACCCACCTTCACCGGAATGATAGAGTTTAGTAGCGTGAAGCGAACAAGTAGAAACATCACCAAACTCGAAAACAGATTTCCCGGCAACCTCAACACCAAAAGCATGAGCAGCATCATAAATTACTTTTAAATGATATTTCTGGGCAATTTCTTCAATTTTTTCCACATCGCAAGGGTTTCCATAGACGTGTGTTGCGAGAATTGCCGTGGTTTTTTCGGTAATGGCGGCTTCAATTTTTTCCGCATCTATATTCAAAGAATGTTCACAAATATCTACAAAAACAGGTTTGCAGTTTTCCCAAACAATGGAACTTACCGTTGCTACAAAAGAAAACGGAGTGGTAATGATTTCGCCATTTAATCCCAAAGCCTTTATTGCCATTTGAATGGCCACAGTTCCGTTGGTTACGAAAAGCAGGTGATCGACTTTCAAAAAATCCTTCAGTCGCAGTTCCAAATCACTGGCAAGTGGTCCCATATTGGTAAGCCATTGTCTTTTCCAAATCCCATCGAGATAAGATTGATATACTTGCTGAGGTGGCAAAAAGGGTTTAGTTACGGGAATCATTTTTTTATCAATTTGTGTGATTACTTTACAAAATTACAATTTTGAATTTAATAAATTTGCAAAACAAGATGATGAATCCTAAAATTACAATTTTTACCCCAACGTACAACAGAGCGTATATTCTACCGAGATTATATGAGAGTTTGTTGAAACAAACCTCCAAAAATTTTGAGTGGATAGTGGTAGATGATGGATCTACAGACCAAACGAAAAGTTTAGTTGAAGGCTATTTGCAGGAGAATAAGATTCCGATCAAGTTTTTTTTACAAGAAAATTCGGGCAAGCATGTTGCTGTAAATAAAGGCATTGGAAATGCTTTGGGCAGTTTTTTCTTTGTGTTGGATAGCGATGATTATTTGCTGGAAAATGCGGTAGAGGAAGTTTTAACTTTAATCCAAAAAATAGAAAACAATCCTAAAGTTGCGGGTGTTACCTTTATCCGAGCAGCGGAGAATCAAAATTTAGATTTCTACGAAAGGCAGGGCGAGCAAACTATTTGTAATAATTTTGATTTTATATATCATTATAGATTTACGGGCGAAATGACTTTTGTGATTCGAACAGAAATCTTACAAAAAAACTTGTATCCGCAGTTTGCAGGCGAAAAATTTTGTCCGGAATCGTTGGTTTACAAAAGAATTGCAAAGGATTTTGATTATCTTTTTTATATTCAAGTTTTGGCTTTGGGCGATTATCTTCCCGATGGTCTTACCTCGAAATATTGGCAATTAATCCAAAAAAGTCCGAAAACGTGCATGATTTTCTACGAAGAATTACTTAAAAATCCTAAAATACCAGAACAAACCAAGAAAAATGCAGCAAAAATTTTTATAGAATTGGCTTTTTCTCAACCGAAAAAAGAGCTACTGAAAAATCTGGGGAGAATCCCTAATCGATATAGAATATCTGCAATTAAAAATAAATTTCTAAAAAAATGGAACAAAAAGTAAGCATCGTAGTTCCTGTGTATAATGCAGAGAAATACTTGATAAGATGTTTGGAATCCATTAAAAAACAAACATATCGGAATTTTGAGATGATACTGATTAATGACTGTAGTACAGATCAGTCCTTAGATTTGGCAAAAAAATTTCAAAAAGACAATCATACACTAGAAATTATTCTAATTGATCACAAGAAAAATAGAGGTGCGAGTACTACTCGGAATAGCGGAATAGATGCATCGAAAGGGGATTACCTATTCTTTGTAGATGCTGATGATGAACTGTATAGCGGAACGGTTTTACAAGATTTTCTTACAATTGCGGAGAAAGAACAATTCGACTTCATCATCGGAGGAACAGCGGCTGTGAAAGATGGTAAAATTATTGAAAAGAATTACCATCGTGTGAAAAACACGAAACCTATTTATGAAAATTTGGAAATTTTAGAAGGTTTCCTAAAAGGAGAATGGGCAGTTCCGCCGTGGAACAAATTGTATCGTGCAGATTTTATCAAAAAAAATAATTTACGCTTCTTACCCAATTTGCTTCAAGAAGATGAACTTTGGGCTTTCGAAACCGCGGCTGCGGCTCGGAAATTGGGTTTTCTGAAAAAACCAACTTATACTTATTATATCCAACAAGGAACGGACTCACTTTCCAGACGGGTAAATCTGAAAAATTATAGGGATTTGGTGTTTATTCTACGAAAAAAAATGGAATTTGTACAGAAAAATAACCTGTATAAAAAACTACCATCTTCTATTTCTTATTTCGAAAATTATGCGAGATGTGCTATTCTCGGGGCAGTTTTAAAAGAAAATAAGACGGTTTTTATTGATTTTTATAAAGAGCTTAAGCAAATTTTCACAGAAAATAATTTCCCGAAACACGTTTTCAAAACTTCTCCGGCGATTGCTTATTGGGCATACAAAATGAAGTACGACCAAGATTTTCCGCTGTATGGTAAGTTACCAATTATTGTAAATCGGTTTCTTTAGAATTATTTTCCGTAGCGGATTCTCCAATATTTTTCTTTGAGATTTCTTACTAATTTTCCTGTTTTATTTTCATAAAAACTTTGGTACTTATCATAGTTCAAAGCCATTTTTTGCAAATCTTTTGAGAGGGTTTTGCCTAAAAATTCCTGAACTTCCCTTTGTGCTTTGTCGCTTTGTGTACAGCTGATTCCCGACTTATCGAACACCGAAATATATTCCGGAATATGTTTTTGCGTAGGTGTTTTTTGAATAAAAACCTTCAGATTGAAAATATGGTCGGAGGAGATGCTGTAGTTTTCGTCGTACATTCCGTTTTCCAGCATAAAATCCTTACGGAAAAAGGCAGATTGATGGCAAATAGACTCACGAAGTAAAGTTCCTAATGTTATTTTCGAGGGAATTTTGTATTCGTATCGTTTTACGTTTGGAACTTCGTAATAGGCATTTCCATACACGATATCTTCACCGGTAAAATGGTGAGAAATTTTTAAAAGAATGTCTTCGCCAGCCAAGAAATCGCCACTGTTCAGGAAAAGTAAATATTCTCCTTTGGAAGCTAAAATCCCTTTGTTCATTGCGTTATAAATGCCTGAATCCTGTTCGGAAACGCAATAATCTATTTGACTCTTATATTGTTCCAAAAGCGCGGCACTACCATCGGTAGAGCCACCATCAATGACCAAAAATTCAAAATCTTGATAGGTTTGGGAAATAACACTTCGGATGGTTTTTTCTAAACCTTCTTTGTTGTTGTAGGCAATAGTGATGATGGATATTTTGGGCATTTTGGGAAGAATTTATTTTACAATTGTCAGTTCTCTTTTTCCGATTGCAGCTGCCAATTCAGAAAAAGAAGAATAAAATGAGCCATAAATTTTTTGACATTTCGAGAGTGCCAAAACATCTACCAGAGCATCTTCAATTCCTTTTTGGGTATTTCGGGAAAAATCTTTTTCGTACGTCATTATTTTACTATTGAATAGCGATTTTAATTCATTTTCTACTGCGGGAGAATCCGTAGATAGGTAAAACTGAGCATAGGAATTATGCTGAAGTTGAGTATGAATTACGGTAATGAACTTATCTAATCCGCTATGTTCTATAGATACTTTGTTATCCGTCCTTCTAATGTGTAAACCATAGGTGTTTTCTGTAATTTCTAATGCGTGGAGCGTATCTACAATTTTTTGAACGGGTTTTAGATAGGTTGGATATTGTTGTTCGAAATTGGGAACAAAAGACTCGCAACATCTCACATAGATATTTTTATTTTTTTGAAGCAATGTTTCGATGGTTTTCACAAAACTAACTTCTTCCGGATAGGTTCCCTTCAAGACCTCATCAAAACCATATTTT
>JAGOJI010000112.1 GCA_017995195.1 Cloacibacterium sp. | reverse complement strand
GGTTTTGCCTGTGCCTTAACCTGGCTTGGAAATTGGAAGTTCGTTTTTCCGGTTTCTGCATTGAAAGTGATATAACCCTGATATGGTTGCCCTTTTTTATCCCTCAATCCGTCAATGTAAACGGTTTTCCCGGCTTTGAAATCCTTATGCTGCTCATCGGTCAGTTCTTTGCCCCTGAATGTTTTTGGAGCTTCCTGCGGCTGGCTTTGCTGATTACTTTGTCCGTTGTTTTGGGTTTGACCGTTGCTTTGGGTTTGCCTTTTGGAATTATTGCGGTCAAACAGGAACTCCACATAACGCTTGTCAGCATTGAACTGTACCGTTGCCGAAAACTCCGTTCCTTTAGTGGAAATCATACCCTCTAACTTTAGCGGTTTACCCTCCAATAAAGTTTGCTTTTGGGCATCGTCCAGTTTCACACCCTTAATTTCATCGGGAATTTTTATAAACTCCGTCCGTAATGCAATTACATCATTGGTCAGCTTGTCTATACTGATAATGGACGGCATTAGTTCGCCTGTTTTGGTGTTTTTCAAATCAACCACACGCCCCATATTGCCCGTTTCGAGCAGGTTTTTCTTGTCCTCATCCGTAAATTTGTGTCCGAAAAATTCAGAGTGTAGATTAGGTTCTTTTTTGATACCGTGTATTCCTACTACAACTTTTCCGTCTTCGGCTTGCTGTAAAGACAGGCGGGCATCCGTACGGAGAATAGTACCACCGAGGTTAACGCCAATCGGTAGGAGTTCATTGGTTTTATAACCTTTCAATAAAGGTTCAAGCAGGTTTCTCTTTTCAAGGTATTCCTTACTTAATCCGAGATTGTTCATTGTGTCCCAATCAATCTGCTCCGGCTTGTAGCGGTATTGGCTGGCTTCCGGTGGTGTTGTTTGTGCTGTTTCCATATCATTTTTATTTTCTTGCTTTTTATCCTGTTGCGGTTCTGTTTTCACTTCGTGTTCTTTCATCACTTTTTCGCCTTCAGGGGTTGGCTTATCCACCTGCTTTTGCATTTTCTGTGCTTTATCTACGGCTTCATCAGCCGATACCTTGAAGAATGAAAAATTGGTAGGGTTCTTTAACTGGCTGAAAAAATTGGAGAAGAAGTTGGAAAAGAAATCGCCGCTTTTGTCCACACGCATAAATTGGTTTTGGTTTTTCATCGTGGGGTCAACGGTTTCTATTTTCCCGTTTTCATCAATGCTTTTTACGGCTTGGATTTTCATTTTCTCTTTATCCAGCACCAGCAATATGTCCGATAATTGTTCGGGCATTTCCTGTTTGTTTGTGATTTCTTCGCTCATAATCTGAAAAATTTTAAAGTTTAACGCCGAATGTAAAGTAAGCGTTGGCTGTATTGCCCGAAGTGGCACTCAAAGGCAGTCTTTGTCTTTCATTGGCGTTCATTTTGAGGGCGGGTTAAAGCTCTCCCTGATGAACTGATGCACATCGGACAGTTTGTAATACAGTTTTCCGCTTATCGTATAATAGGGCAACTTCCCGATGGAGCGATACCTTTGGAGGGAACGGTTGCTGATTTTCAGCATTTGAAGCAAATCCTGATTGTCGAGCAATTCCTCGCCGTCAATGCTGTTGCGTTTCTTTTGCAAATCATCAATATGGTCGCTAAGCATATCAAGGCGGTCAATTATGCGTTGCATCCACGCCAAAAATTCCATTCTGTCAATATTCATAGGGACACATTTTATTGTTTACCGGATTTTAACTTTCTGCCTTTTTCGATATAGCTTTTGCCTTTTACCATAAGCTCCTGCACATACTCATCACTGCTCTGTACGGCATTGGCATTGAGCATATCCTTAATTGCTCCAATGGTGTAGAAGTATTGCCCGTAGATTTTTGAATAAGCAATCTCGCCTTTGGTACGCATACGCCATAAGGTCTTTTCGCTGATGTGCAGGTATTGGCATACCTCGTGGTTATTGAGCCACAGGTCATCATAGCTTGTATTGTCCAATCTTTTCAGGTAGTCAGCAATGGCGTTGATACGGCTGTTGAGCTGTTGCCACGCTTCTTCTTCGATAGTTATTATTTTCATTGCACAGCTTTTAAATGTTCACTATGCAAAACTCCTAAAGGTGGCAGTGTTTGTCTGCCAATCCTTACCCATTGGTTTGGCGGTTTTTTGACTTTTTTACAAATTAGCAAACCCCTTGTTTAATAAGGGTTTATCGTGTTTTCGAATATTTTGTAATGAAGTTTAAGAGCATTTGCCAATTGGCATATATGGGCAAAGAAAAAGCAGTACATTTTGTGTACTGCTTTTAAATTAATGTATCGTATTAGCTAAAGGTCTTTATCCATATATTCTTCGAGTGATATTTTAAGCTGGTCTAAAAATGCAGTTCGGGAACCTGCCCTTGTTTTCATTCTGTGGAAAGAGTGGTGTATATCGTTTAAGGGAGCTCGGAATAATACCTGAAAAATCAATGCTAATTTTCTTATACCAATTCTTCCGTATGCAATAGAATTTGAAGCATAGAGAGCATATATCAATTCGATAAGTGCATTTTGAGAATTTGTCCACGAAATGTCCTTGTTTGC
Source organism: Cloacibacterium sp. (assembly GCA_017995195.1). Lineage (GTDB taxonomy): Bacteria > Bacteroidota > Bacteroidia > Flavobacteriales > Weeksellaceae > JAGOJI01. The sequence continues at coordinate 3,380 of JAGOJI010000112.1, read as the reverse complement.
ATCTCCATTTAGTAAAATTGCATCTGGATTTTCTTCGGGATTGATTTTAGTAAGTATGTAGGTGTAAAGTAATTCATTCGCAATAATGTGGGCTATCTTGTTGTCATAGTACGTTGAGAAACTAAGGTCTATTTCAAATACGCCACTCTTTAAGCCATCGTGGTAGTTGATTTGCCCGAGCCTGAAAAAAGAATGATCTCGGTCAATCCTACCTGTACGATAGTACCTGTAAAAATCTTCATTGCAGATACTCTCTTTATATTCTGATTTGAGATTTTTTAATAGATTCTCATAATAGTTTTGATGTATTTTGCCATTGCTGACGGGGCAGGTTGTTTCAATGCGGAAGACTTTGTTATAGTAGATGAGTTTCCCTAAAACTTGCGGTTTGATATTTTTGAAAAATTCTATCTCTTGCTGCTCATCTGTAAATCCAGTCTGTAAGATTTGGGCTTTTATGGAACACAACATTTCATTAAGGAATAGGGTCATTTGATATGCTTCTTCCGATGTTGGCAACATTTGAGAAGAAAGTTTCTCTTCCTTATGATGAATTTGCGATAATATTTTACTCAACACGATTTCCATAGCATAGTCGTTTTGAAGTTAGCACTATTTGTTTCGGAGTTACACCTATCGTTGGCATGTCAAAATTTGGAAATAATATTGAAAGCAATATCACAGGCTCCCCCCAATGGGGGAATTTTATAGCGAATTAAAGTTGAAAGGAAAGGACGAGAAAAAGGTAAAGCACTAATGTACTTTACCCATTATTTATTACATTTGCATTAATGATTTACAAGGTAATCAAATGAAAGCAAGTGCAGTAAGCACCATTACTAAATCGTTACCGATAGTGTTTCCCTCTCTTGTAAACTACTCTTTATTAGCCGCTTTGGGCTAACTTAATCTTTTTTATAAAAAACATGACTTTTATTAGTCATTTTAAAATTGTAATTTTGCGACTCTAAATGAATATTTCTAATGAACTCCTACAAAAACCCGCTGGAAGAACGCTATTCCAGTGCAGAAATGCTTTTTAATTTCTCTCATAACAATAAATTCCGAACGTGGAGGAAACTCTGGATTGCTTTGGCTGAAATAGAAAAGGATCTCGGTCTTGATATTTCAGACGAACAAATTACCCAACTCAAAGAACAAGCAGAAAATATAGATTATGACGCTGCTGCCATGTACGAGAAAAAATTTCGTCATGATGTGATGGCTCACGTTCATGCTTACGGAGACGTTGCACCTTTGGCAAAAGGAATTATTCATCTCGGTGCCACTTCGGCTTTTGTGGGAGATAACACGGATTTAATTCAGATTCGCGACGGATTACAAATCATCAAAAAACAGTTGGTCAATGTTATCAAAAATCTTTCAGATTTCGCCATTCAATATAAGGATTTACCGACTTTAGGATTTACACATTTTCAACCGGCACAATTAACAACTGTAGGAAAACGTGCAACGCTTTGGCTGCAATCCTTGTTGTTAGACTTTGAAGAATTAGAATTTTTCGTGGAAACGCTTCGTTTCAGAGGAGTAAAAGGAACTACGGGAACTGCTGCTAGTTTTTTAGAGCTATTCAATGGAGATTATTCCAAAGTAAAGCATCTGGATAAAGAACTTTCGGCAAGATTTGGTTTTGAGAAAGTTTTTGGCGTTTCCGGACAAACCTATGATAGAAAAATTGACGCAAAAGTATTGGCATTATTGTCAAACATTGCTCAATCTGCCCATAAATTCACGAACGATTTACGACTTTTACAGAATTTAAAAGAAATTGAGGAACCGTTTGAAAAAAATCAAATTGGTTCATCGGCAATGGCTTACAAACGAAACCCGATGCGTTCCGAAAGAATTTCGGCATTGGCAAAATATGTGATGTCTCTGCAAAATTCTTCTGCAATGGTGGCTGCAACACAATGGTTTGAAAGAACATTGGACGATTCTGCCAACAAAAGATTGACGATTCCACAAGCATTTTTGGCAGTTGATGCCATTTTATTGATTTGGAATAATATTCTGAACGGAATTGTGGTATATCCGAACAGAATCAACAAACATATTATGGAGGAACTTCCTTTCATGGCGACCGAATACATCATTATGGAAGAAGTGAAAGCAGGCGGCGATAGACAAGAAATTCACGAAGTGATAAGAGTTCACTCTATGGAGGCTTCCAAAAAAGTGAAGATGGAAGGCAAAGAAAACGATTTGATAGAGAGAATTATGAATGATAATTCCCTAAAATTAGACAAATCAAAATTAATGGAAGTGTTGGATCCGAAAAACTTCATCGGCTTTGCACCTATCCAAACCGAGGAATTCGTGAAAAATGAAATCACTCCAATTGTGGAAAAATATCAACATTTAATAGGTTTAGAATCAGATTTGAAAGTATAAATGAATGCAGTCTTTTTGGGCTGCATTTTTATTAAACCTTGAAGGTTTCCAAAAAACCTTTAAGGTTTGAGCAATTAATTGGAATATCGGTATAATTGGTCTTTTTTATGAGAGCCTGTTTAGTTTGTAAAATATTTTTAACATTAAGAAACCTTTAGGTTCAGCGTAGCCAAATTAAGGGAATTTAGCTTAATACATTTAATTCTAAATTAATTTATTGATTTCTTAAATGTTTTCTTAATTAACTGAATGTCTTAATGTTAAAAATTAAAATTTATTCCAACGATAAAAAAACTAAAAACTACGAAGTAAAGGAATCAAAAATATAAAATATATGAAAATCATAGGAATATCTACCGTAACCACTAATGCAAACGGTCAATCTGCCGAAGATTTGGGGAAACTTTGGGGAAGGTTTTTTGAGGAAAACATTTCTGCTAAAATTCCTAATAAGGTAAGCGATGAAATTTATGCGGTTTATACCGATTACGAGAGCAATTATTTAGGAAAATATACCACGATTATTGGTCAAAAAGTAGAGTCGTTGGACACTGTTCCTGAAAACCTCATGGCAAGGGAGTTTCCTAATGAAAATTTTCAGAAATTTGTTGCAAAAGGCGAAATGCCGAATGCCGTTGTGGAAGTATGGAAAGAAATATGGCAAAAAGATGAACAATTAGGCAGAAAATATACCTACGATTACGAAATTTATGGAGAGAAATCTCAAAACGGAAACGAATCGGAAGTAGAGATTTTTATTGCGGTATAATCTCCCGAGTTCCGTAGGAACGACCGAAATTATAGCGTTGGAATTTATTCCAATGAGAAAAATGAATATAAAAAATCACTACTAACCGACAAAATAATATAAGGAGCCATCTATTTAGACAGCTCCTTTTTTCATATTTTTAGTTTACCAAGACAAAAAATATGAGCAATAAAAATAGAGAAAAGAATTTAGTCGGTCA
>JAGOJI010000111.1 GCA_017995195.1 Cloacibacterium sp. | reverse complement strand
ACTAAATTCACTGCAACAAGAGTAGATTTAGTGTTTGGCTCTAATTCTATCTTGAGATCTTATTCAGAAGTATATGCGCAAGATGACAACAAAGAGAAATTTGTAAATGATTTCATCAAAGTTTGGACAAAAGTGATGAACGCAGATCGGTATGATTTGAACTAAAATAACAAAAAAAATCCGCTGAGTAAAGCGGATTTTTTTTATAAAAAAGACATTTAGTTAAAAATCTCCATCCATATAATAACCTTTGTTATTTTCGTCACCATCTACTAAATCTTCAATATTGGCATTTTGGTCTTTTTCTTCCTGAAACATTTCTTCATAATCTTTTGTATATAAAGATTGCGGTACAACATGCACATCGAAAAGTAATTCCATTTTATTGGTCGTGGCAAAATTTCCGTACAAAGTAATATAATGTTGTACTTCTCCAATGTTTTTTGCAGAATTATAAGTGAGCATTAATCTTCCTTCTTTCCCTGCAGGAATAGTTCCTATGGAAGATTTTTCCATAGAAATACAACCACATGAAGAAATAACATCATCCAAAATAAAAGGGTGTTTTCCGGTATTTTTAAGGGCAAAAACAATGTCTAACTTCTGTCCCATCAAAATAGGGTAATAATGCCTGTTATTATCTTCTACCTGAAGTGTTGTTTTTTCGCTTCTAATATCTTTACAAGAAGAAATAATAAAGAGCATAGAAACAGCAAAAAAAAGAGAAAATATATTTTTCATAATACTTAATTTAAAACTTGAATTTCATCTACAGCAATAATACTTTTAGCTTGGTTTTTCTTTTCAAAAGAAATTTCAATATTTTGATATTGTTGAAAAGGAACATCAGTGGTAACGGTAGATACATTTTCACCGGAATTGCTCACAGAAACCGACTTTATTAATTTTCCATTTCCACTAATCGTAATTTTCTGCGGAGGAATAATGTTATGGCTTGGTAAATTTAAAAATCTTAAACGCATTTTGTTTCCCTTTTTAGCTTGGGCATTGGAGAAAGAAATTTTAAAATTTTTACTGCTGTTGAGATACCAACCTAAATGATAATCGGTCGCAAAACCCGGAACTCCGTCATTAAGCAAATCGGTTTTTTCAAAACCTTCATCTTTTTCTGAGAGAACCGCTATGGCATCATCCAACAAATAATTTTGATAATTGGGTGCTACTTGTATTTTATTCCACTCTTCTATAAATGCAGCAATACTTCCGTCTGTTTCTTTATAAGAAGACATATCGCTGTAATTAACATAGTTTTTAAGAGAAGAAATCCAAGTATCAATTTCAGGCTTTACTTTTAAAGATGAGCCTACTTTATCTGCATATCCATATTTATTAGCCCCATTAATATAAGCCAAGCGTAATCTGGAATAGGAAAGAGCAGTATATAGTTTTTCCAGTTTTTGTCTTTCTGCGTTTTGCGTTTTGGGAATAATATTTTTCAGTTGTTGGTAAAATTCCACAAATTGCTGCGAATCTAAATAAACTTTTACACCTTCTCTCAAACTTCCATACATGTTGTATGGTTTGTTTTTGGCTGTAAAGCTGTTTTCCAAATTAATGAAATAATTTCCCAGCAGATTTCCACTTACAGGATAATTTTTTTTATAAAATTTTGTGATCAGCATTTCTACATCTGCTGTAGTATCTTTCATCAAGGCAGATGCAACAAAAGTTTTTAGGTCATCAAAAGACATATAATTATAACCGCTACCATTAAGAAAAATTCCTTTAATATGATGATCTTTGAAGAAAACCAACTGTTTTTGTAAACCATTGAGTAATGGAATAGGAGTGAGATAATCGTCAAAATTAGCGCCGTAATCCCAAAGATACATGTTCATACTGGTTAACCGCCATTTTTTGATGTCTTCCAGAAATTTTTTAGTTTCTTTTTGGTCTTCGTTTAAGGCAATTCCTTTCTTAAGATTGATGGTGCTGAAAAATATTCCTGAATTTTCTGCAAACTGATATTCTGGAGCAATTTGGGTCGTACGGTAAGCGGTGGTATAAAACTGATGTTTGGGAAAAGTTTCCGTTAATTTTCTTATGAAATCTGCTACTGCAGGAGTTGCAGATTTATCAGTATTTCCTACTTCAGCACAAAGATGGCAACTGCAAATAAGGTTGTTGTCATTAGGCATAATCATAAATTTATGACCTTCCTTTTCACCTTTTCCGTAGTTGTCGATTATATAATCCCGAGTTCCTTCATACAGTTCTTGCGAGGAAAAACAAAGCTGGTTAGGATTTCTCTGCCCATTGATCATGGCAAACATATCAGGTTTGGCAAAATCTTGAACCACCTTGAAAAGTTGATGTCCCCATAATCCCCAGTCAGTTTCCACATTATTATTTCCAAAAACAGAGCTTTGATCAATTTCCAGATTTTGTGCGAAATGAGGTTCACGATATTCAAAATCGAAATCTTTGCATCCGTCTTCAAATTTCACGATAGATGGAGGAAGATCAGGGGTTGAAAATCGGTTGTCTTCTGCAGAAATACTTTCGATCAGTTCATAAATCAGCCAAAGTGCTGTTTTTTCGCTTCTTGAGCGGATATGTAATCTTTTGGAGTTATGTTCAATACAATAATCATTTTTCAAATCAAAAGCGACTTCAAAATGAATGTTTTTAAAACCTTCCGGTCCAGGTTTAGGTGCTCCTTTTATTAAAATAATGGATTTAGGATCTTTCGATCTCTTCTGTAAATGCCGGTAAAGATATTCCGCCCATTTTTCACTGGGACCGTCTTCTTCAGCCGTAATTACATACCCATTAGATTTCAGTTCAGGAGTTTTTCCCAAAGAACAACTCACTAGCACTAAAACGAGTAGTACTAATGTTATTTTTAAATTTTTAAAAGGAAACATTTAAGTTCATGTAAATATTATAAAGACTTCTGAAAGTATTTTGATCCGATTTGTAATGATTCCAAGTTCCCAAAATTCCTGTGGATACAGAGCTCGTTAATAAGTGGCTAAAACCTGCACCAACCATAGAATTGGTTACTGAAAAGCCATTATGAAGCTGATAATTGATTAAATCAACATCGGGTGAGGAACCAACGCTTCCCATAGCAACGAGATAATTTTTGGGAGAAGTAAGGTAATATCTTATATTGGTAGAAACATTATATAACCACTGTCCGTCCAACATATAGTTATTTACACGCAGATTTAATCGCCAAGGATCTATAAGTTTTGTAGCTCCTACCACCACATTCATGAGGTTTCCTCCTTGATAAAGTTTTCGGTATCCGACACCAAGTTCTGCTTCAATGCCATTTAAAATGGCTAAATCTCTAAAAACAGAGGCATTGGCAGCAAGCGTTGGAAAAAATTGATTGGCCCAAGCTAAATCAATTTTTGTTCTGGTTTTTTCGTCCCAGTTTCTTTGCCATTCTCCTTGAATTTGAAATCCTTTTCCGGATTCTCTTCCGGTATAATTTATTCTTCCAATATAAGTGTCTTTGATGCCGTAACGGCTATATTCTAAAGTAGAAATTGTAGTAAGTACATCAATATCTGCAAAACGACTTCTCAAGTGGTATAACCCAATTTCATTTCTAAAACTTTTGTAACTCAAATAATTCAGATGTTCTCTAAACTCTTTTAGTTCCAAAAGGGAAGGCTGAAAGTTTTTCTGATATACATAGGCTGAATCAAATCGTTTTAATTTTTCAAATGCCAAACCTTTAGTATATTTTAGGTCTTTATTATCGGGCATATACTTTAAAGCATTATTTAAAACATCTAAAGCTTCCTGGCTTTGAGAATTTTTAATCAATTGATTTCCATATTTTTCAGAAACAACAGCAAAAGATTTTATCGCATCTTGATGATAAGGATTCTCAGTAAGTTCTGTTTGTAATTCGGAGTAAATACTTGCATGTTTTTCAGGATCTAAACCATCCACTTCCATCAGTTTTAATTTAAAGAAAATTTCATCCGGATAAGCATCTGCACCTCTTTGTGCATACGTTTTCATATCCTCCATTTTTTTTCTTTGGTTGGAAAGATTTATGGCATAACGAAGTGCTGTTTGGTTATTTGGATCATTTTCTAACCATCTTTCTACATAAGTCATGGCTTCATCATAACGATACTGATCATTTAAATCTTTTACGATTTGGGTTAACATATCACCGTAACCTCCCAAATATTTTAATTTTTCTTCTTCGCTTACTTGTGGAAATGCTTGTTCATAAGATGCTAGAGCCATGTCAAATCTTTTCAGATTATAATACAAATCGGCTTTCTTTAAATATAATAAAGGATTGTTTGGTTCTGTTTGTTGAATATCGTTAAGAACATTCAATGCATTATTATAATCTTTTAATTCCAAATAAGCCGTAAATAATGAATTTTGCGCAGCTTTATAAGATTCATTGTCACCATATCTTTTTATAAGTTCCAAAACAGGAATTACTTCGTTATACATGTGTTGAGCCATTAGATCTTTGGCTTCTACATTTAAAATTTTTACATACGCAGCTTTTAAATCTGTATCTCCAGGATATTGTGCAAAAAGTTGTTTAGTAAGTCCTTCTGCACGACTTGTATTTCCCATTCTGGTGTAAACCATCAATTCTTTCATTGATAGATTTTTGGATCCACCTCTGGCTCTTCTATAACGGTTGAGGATAGCAATAGCTTCTTCATATTGCTGATTTCCTACAGCGTCGTTAAAAACATAATTAAAAGCTTCATCATTTCCAGGACTGCTTTCAAAAATTTTTCCATAAAGTGTAGCCGGATCTTTATCTTTTGCGGTACGTGCTGCTTCCAATAAATAATAATTGTATTGTTGTTGCAAAGCTCCTCTGTTTCCATATTTCATTTGTTCATTAAGGAAAGGAAGAAGTTCATCATACCTTTTTTGATCGGCTAAAATTCCGGATTTTTTGTTAATTAAACTTATGTTACCAGGAAACTGCATTAATCCTCTTTCAGCAAAAGCTAAGGCAGAATAATAATCACCTGTCTTTAAATGGTCATTAACCAAACTGATATAATGAGATGGATTTTCTGGTTGTTTTTTCAAAAGATCTGAAGTTAAAGAAATAGCTTCATCAATTTTTCCTTCTTTTCTTAATGCATTAGCCCGCATTTCGGTGTTGTACAAATAATCTTCCTGAACTTTGGAATCTTTAGGATAAATATGGCTCAGTCTTTTACGCAATCTGTTGGCTTCAACAGTATTTCCTTGTAATTCGTACAATTCAATTTTTTTGCTCCAAAGTCCTTTCCAATAAGGATTAACTTCAAGTAGTTCATTTACATAACAAATAGCACTGGAATATCTTTTAGATTCTTGTTCTACGTTTACCAAAATTTGTTTAGCATCAACGTTTTTAGCATTCCATTCCAAAGATTTTTTCAATTCATACCTAGCTTTATCATATTGCTTTTGATGATGGTAATATCTTCCGGAAAGCATTTTTAAATCGGATTCTTTTGGATATTTTTTCATTCCTTCATCTACCAATTTTTTACCTGCTTCCCAATTCCCTGCCTTGTACAAGTTTTTTACTTGGTTGGCAAGTTCAACACTTCCATCAGGATCTTTAACGGTTTGTGCAGATATGGTGATATGGAAGGAAGTAAAAAGCAAAAAAGCTAGAAATAATACCGATTTGGTAATAATTAGAAAGCTATTTTTGAAACTAAAATTCATTTGAATATTCATTATATAAAAAATAAAATTATACTGTTTTTGTTGTTGGTGTTTTTTTGGTGAATCCTTGCCTTGTCATCGCACCCCAGCTGAAATTTCTTCTTGTTAAGAACTCCCAATAACCTTTCAAAGTGAAGAAAACAATTAATGGGTGATATATTATAGCTTCCAGAGACGAAGATAAGACTAATTTTAGATATTCCGAATAATTTTGATATAGTTTTTTAACCTCTAAATCGTATGAAATAGTCATTAATGACATTGTAG
>JAGOJI010000110.1 GCA_017995195.1 Cloacibacterium sp. | reverse complement strand
ATGATTTGATTGTGAGGATAGAATGACCATAAAAAAAAAACAATAAAAATTGACATATGAAAAAAAATAATACTTATGCTATTGTTATTATAGGGATTTTGTTCTTTATCTTCGGGTTTGTTACGTGGCTCAACGGGACTCTGATTCCGTTTCTTAAAATAGCCTGCGAGCTAAAATCCGATACACAAGCTTTTTTTGTAACATTTGCTTTCTATATGGCTTATTTTTTCTTAGCGATTCCTTCGTCTTATATTTTGAAAAAAACAGGCTTCAAAAAAGGTATGGCATTAGGGTTGGTGATAATGGCTCTGGGGTCGTTGTTGTTCATACCTGCTGCCAATAGCCGGAGTTTTGGTTTATTTCTCACTGGGCTTTTCATTCAAGGAGCAGGTCTTTCTTTGTTGCAAACGGCGAGTAACCCTTACATCAGTATTTTAGGTCCTATAGAGAGTGCTGCAAAAAGAATCAGTATCATGGGAATTTGTAACAAGATAGCAGGAATGTTGAGTCCTATCATCTTGGGAGTTTTGGTGCTTAGCAATGCCGAAGGTATTAAAAGTAAATTAGATGCCGCAAAAGATGCCGTTACCAAAAACCAGATATTAGATGAACTTTCGTCCAAAATCATTATGCCTTACGTAATTATGGCAATTATTCTGGTGTTGTTGGCAATAATGATTAGTAAATCGAACTTGCCGGAAATTGAAGGCGATGAAGAAGAATCTACCGATATTACTAAAACGAATAAAACTTCTGTTCTGCAATTTCCACACTTGATTTTAGGAGTGATTTGTTTGTTTTTGTATGTTGGGGTAGAAGTAATGGCAGGAGACGCTATTGGGACATACGGTCAGGCACTTGGACTTCCCTTAGATGAAACCAAGTATTTTACCACATTTACATTGTTTGCTATGTTGGCGGGTTATGTTTTGGGGATTATTGCCATTCCTAAGTTTATTTCTCAGCAAAGAGCTCTGGCTATTTCTGCTATTTTGGGAGCTTTATTTAGTATAGGTGTATTTGTAAGTTCGGGGTATGTATCCATTACTTTTATTGCTTTATTGGGATTGGCCAATGCTTTAATGTGGCCGGCTATTTTTCCTTTAGCAATCGATGGTTTGGGTAAATTTACCAAAATAGGATCGGCAATGCTGATTATGGGAATCGCAGGAGGAGCTATTTTGCCACTCATGTATACCTTGCTGAAAGATAATCATATTTTCAGTAACCATGTTGCTTTTTTAGTTTGTATGTTGCCGGCATATATATACATATTGTATTACGCATTACAAGGCTATTCTGTTGGAAAATCGAAATAAGAAAATAAAGCAAAAAATACTCTTTTGGGCAGGCGTTTTGTTTGCCCAAATTCTTTTGTTCTATCTTTTTTCGGAAACTGAAAGACTGATTACTCTTCATCAATCTTTTTTTGAATACCAAAAATACTTACATCAGTGGATTTTTGCATGGACCTATGTTTCTATTGGAGATTTATTCTATATCATTTCGATTGGTTTAATGTCTTTTTTCTTGTTTAAAATTTTCAAAAAGAAAACAAGATGGGAATATCTTAAAAAATTACTTTTATTCATCAATATTCTATATTTTTCATATCAAATCTTCTGGGGTTTACTCTATTTTCAACCACCTTTGAAAAAACAACTATCCTCCGCAGAACCTACAGTAGAAGAAGTAAAAGCCTTAACTCTAAAATATCTTGAACTTTGCAGACAATCCAGGAAAAGGGTAGAAGAAGACCCAAACGGAGTCTTTAGTATTCAAAACATTACATCTATAGAAACTGAAATCCTAAAAAGGCAAAATCTACTTCCTTCGAAATTTCAATTTCAAAAAGGAACAGGTGTTCATGCCTTCAAAGCGAGTATATTTGGCAGTTTTATGAGCTATACAGGGATTTTGGGCTACTATAACCCTTTCACGGCAGAAGCACAATACAACAAAGAGTTGCCGCATACCTACTTGCCCTTTACCTTAGCACACGAAAGTGCACACCAATTAGGCGTTGCAAGAGAACAGGAAGCCCATTTTGTAGGATACTTAATAAGTAAAAATTCTACCAACGCAGCTCTAAGACATAGTGTAAATTGGTTTGTTTTGAAAAGTCTGCTCCATGCACTCATGGATAAAAATGCAAAATTTGTAGCCGATATTCAAAAATCTTTCAGTGAAGAAATGAACAGAGATTTGATGTACGAAAAGTATTTTTTTGAACAACACCAAGGTGTTATAACCTCGTTTTTTCGCATGACCAACGATTGGTTTCTAAAATCCAACAGACAAGAAGGAAGCATTACCTATAGTTATTTTGTAGACCTGCTGGTACGCTATGAAAGAGATTTTTCCCAATAAAAAAGAATCGTACCATAAAGATACGATTCTAAAAACACAAATGATGAAAAAAAATTATTACTCCCATCTATAGATAAAATATCTACTCCAGAAGCGTTGCAAAGATAATAAATAATTATTTAAATAAAAAGATTTTTTTTGCTTTATATAAGCTGACAAAATAAAAATAGAATAGACACAAAAGCTTTACCCTTTTTCACATATATAAAGAATATAAAGAAGAAACCCTTTGATTTTCAGTTTTTTTAATTGCTTCTGTGGAGCTGTGTATGCGTGAGTGTTAAAAAAAATTGTGATAAGTTTAAAAATTATCTATTCATAAGTTTGCCAATCAAATATTTATGGATTTTATAATTTATTTAAACAAAGGTTTTGTAAGTGTGAACTTTGGTTTACAATGATGATAATTTATCTTCAGTTTGGGATAAAATGACAGGTGCATACACCAAGTTATAATAGTTGTGGATACGGAAATAGCCGTATCCACAATTTTGTTAAAAGAGCTAAAAAATAACATCTAAGCCCAAATACAGATTGATAGGCATAATAGGAGCATAAATCATTCCGCCGTCAAAATAATTTCCGAAAGGATTTTTAGCATCTATAATCGGATTTTTTTGTGTAAAACCCGTGAGATTTTCTCCTCCGAAATAGCCTCTAATATTCTTATTGAAATTTCTGGCAATTTGTGCATTGAGTGTTGCATAAGATTTTGAATATTCGGGTAGTTGGAATGCTATTGGGTTAGCCGAAGTTTGAGGCAATCTCTGTTTTCCTATCCAGTGAAGGGTTGTATCGAACGTCCAATTTTGGTCTTTCAAAGTTTTGGGAGTAGAATAAGCAAGGTTAAAGAATCCTCTGTGTTTTGCCATAAAAGGAACTTCTCTTTTACCCGATTGGTAATTCGCTTTCACATCGTAAAATTTATATGCCAATCTGAGCTCCAGATTTTTTGCAGGTTGAATGTCCCACTGTGTTTGGAAACTGTTGGCAAAAGATGCCCCGTTTAAATTATAAAATAAAAGTTTCTGAGTAGAAGCGTCTAAATCTACAACGACTTGATGGGTAAAATCGGTTCTGAAAAAATCAATTAATAAAGAACTTTTTTTATTGAATATTCTGAATTCTTGGTGCAAACTGGCTCCATAGTTCCAAGCAATTTCCGGTTTCAATCCATATATTTTTCCATCGTTTTTCAAGATTTCTATTTGTCTGTTAGATGCGAAATATTGCTGGTTTTCGGCAAATATATTGGCAGTTCTGAAGCCTTTTCCTGCTGATAACCGCAGAATAGTTTTGGGAGTAATGTCGTATTTAAAATTGACTCTTGGTGTAAATTGTGTCCCTGCCAAATTATGAAAATCGGTTCTTACGCCTGCTACCAAGACATATTGAGCTCCGGTAAGTGTATATTCAAAAAATAACCCGGGCACACTTTCGGTTCTCTTGTAATCGGTAAGCAGATATTCCTCGCTGTAATCGTCGTAAAGCCAGCTTGCACCTGTTTTGTATTTGTGATTGGTATTCCCGAAAATACTTTCGAAAATCAAATTGGAGTAATAGGTTCTCTGTGTACCATAGTATGTTCTTTGCCCAAAATAGCTGTCTTGTTCATGATGGGTGAACTGATTCATCCAACCAATACTTTGGTACGGCTTCCCTTTGAATACATAGCCTGTTTTGTTCCAAAGCTGAAACCGAGAAATGTCAATCCCTACTCCGTAGGCATTTTGGGTGTGTAGATCTTTTCTTTCATCAAAGTTAATTTGTCCGGCTATTCTTTTGTCCAACAAAAAATTCATGCCTATGTGAGTTGCCCAACCTGTATGGTCTAAATCGTTGTAATTCAGTAGGTAAGTGGCGTTTAGCTGATGACCTTTGGGACGGTCGAGAAAACCATCATTGTTGTGGTCTACTTTAGCAATGGTAGCGTTGCCATGTAGAAGAATGCTTTGATTCCAATGTCCATTCAAAGCATTGGTATGCACTATATTGGCTTCTACCCTATCATTGAAATCCGAAAACAAATTGAGCGAAGTTTCGGGTTTTTCATGAAGTTTTACCAATTCGGTATTTATTTGCCCTGTAATACTTTCGTAGCCGTTGGTTACACTGCTTCCACCTTTGGTAAGCTGGATTCCGCCAATCCATCTTCCGGGTATGAAACTAAGCCCATAAGCCGATGCCAAGCCTCTGATTTCGGGTAATAATTCTTTGGTAAGCGAAGTGTATTTTTGGTCTAACCCCAGCATTTTCAATTGCTTGGTTCCTGTTACCGCATTAGAGAAAGATACATCTACCGTGGCATTGGTTTCAAAACTTTCCGAGAGGTTACAACACGCTGCTTTCAGTAATTCTTTTGAATGAATATTGAATGTAAGTCCTGCTTCTTTCTTGTTCAAAGCGGTTGCCTGTTTTTCTACGTTGATGTTAACACTTTTTATCTCTTTGGCATTGTGTTCAGGATCATGAGTTTCTTTTGGCGTGTCATGCTTAATTTTTTCGGAAGAAGGGTGGTTTTCGTCTCGTTCGTAGTGGCAGCAGCCGGCTAATTTTTCATACACTTCATCGGTGGCTCTATACTTTTCATTGTCATGACCTACTTCTGCTATTTTTTTAAGTATGGCATCAAAGGAAACCTTAGATTCATCAGTCTCAAGCTGTAATATTTGGTTTTCTAAAGAATAAACAGCTGTTTTTGCTCCTGCTTCTCGGGCAGTTTCTTCAATACGTTCTTTGCACATTTCGCAACTTCCTTTTACTTTAAAATGATTTTTTGTTTGTGCAAAAGAAAAGTTGCAGAGTATAATAAATAAGACAATAATGCCTTTATGTAAATTTTTCATTTGTTGATATTTATTTTTTTGTCAGATGAAATTTATCATCATTCCTTCATGTAAGGAATTAATTTTTTAGTGGACGTTATTAGTTAAGATTGTACCATTTTAGCTAAAAAAACTCCTTAATTTTTTATGGAAGAAAATTTCTACACATCTTTCAGAAATTCCTTCCGAAAAAAAATAGAATATGTTAAAATTTAATGGTAAAAATGGTTAGGTAAGCATACTTATCTATTCTTTTTTTTCTTAGAAAAAGACCTTCTGAGTACCTAAATTAAGAATAAATTAACCTATTTTGGGCGGCTGCCAAATACGATTTTCTCCATTGGAAAGAGATGGAGTGGTATAAGGATACTGTTTCTTTATTACAAAAGAAAACGGAGTAATTGTAAAATTCACTTTTTCCATTACCTGAAAAGAAGAAGTATAAGAAGAGCACACTCTGCAATTGGAGCAATCCTCTTTGCAAGAATTTTCTTGATGAGTTTTACCGGTTGTGTTGCAAGAATCTTTGGCTTTTTTAGAAGCCGGAGAACAACAGCAAACCTCTACTGATGATGGTATAGCAAGCATTTGCTTAGGAAACATCATGATTCCCAAACTCAGAAAAAGCAGTATCATTTTAAGAGCTCTTGCCAATACTGTCCTAAATAAAAATTATTAAAAATAGAAACAGCCTAAATACCTATTTTACATTTAGCTTTACATTTAATTTCAAAAAAGAACCCCTTGATAATAGTTTTTGGGGGTTTCAGGCGGTT
>JAGOJI010000036.1 GCA_017995195.1 Cloacibacterium sp. | reverse complement strand
CGGGTGTTGGTCTTATTGGTAAAATGCTTTGTTTTTAAGGGTTTTGCTCTATATTTGTGTACTGTTATAAGGGAGATGGTAGTAAGGGTGCTCTTTTGGTCTGTTTCCACTTATAAAATGGTAGTAAAATGGCAGTAAGTGCACTTTTCGTTTACGCCGCCTTTTCAATATAAAAAAGCCACAAACTCAATGACAGTCGGCTTTTTTCGGGCTTTTTTTATTCTATATCTTTTGTATATTTAGTTTTACCCCCTATACTTGCTATCGTAAGCTACTCGAACAGATACTTTAATACCTTGGGTAATTTTGAAATCCATGTTTATTGTTTGGCTTTAAAACATCAAAAATCTCGCCAAAAGATGACGAGATTTTTTAAATTATTTAGTAAAAACAGAAAAATCTACAATTCTAATGCTTTTCTTTCGTCTTCGCCCATCAAAATTTCTACCGGATTATCAATTGCTTCTTTTATAGCAACCAAAAACCCTACCGATTCCTTACCATCAATAATTCTATGGTCATAAGAAACTGCTACATACATCATAGGGCGTATTTCTACCTGCTTGTTGATAGCAACAGGTCTTTCGATAATATTGTGCATTCCTAATATCGCACTCTGCGGCGGATTGATAATAGGTGTAGAAAGCATAGAGCCAAAAGTTCCTCCATTGGTAATTGTGAAAGTTCCTCCCGTCATTTCATCTACCGTAATTTTGCCGTCTCTTACTTTGGTTGCCAATTCCTTTATAGAGGCCTCAATACCTCGGAAAGTAAGATTTTCGGCATTTCTTATTACCGGAACCATCAAGCCTTTAGGTCCTGAAACCGCTACGGAAATATCGCAAAAATCATAATTGATTTTAAAATCTCCATCAATAGAAGCATTCACATCGGGATACATTTGTAATGCTCGGGTAACAGCTTTGGTAAAGAAAGACATAAAGCCTAATCCTACCCCATGCTTCGCAGCGAATTCTTCCTTGTATTGCTTTCTGAGTCTGAAAATTTCGCTCATATCTACTTCGTTGAAAGTGGTAAGCATCGCGGTTTCATTTTTCACAGAAACGAGTCGTGTAGCCAGTTTTCTTCTAAGTACGGAAAGTTTGGTTGAAGTTTGTGCTCTGGAACCACTCAGCGAAGTTCCCATTGCCGGTACAGAAGCTGTTTCGGCATCTTCTTTGGTAATTCTACCATCTCTACCTGTTCCTTTTACCTGCGAGGCATCAATTCCTTTTTCATCTAAAATTTTCTTTGCCGCAGGAGAAGGAGTTTGTGTTGCGTACGTTGTAGCAGCAGGTTGTTCCTGTTTAGTGACAGGCTTCTCTTCTGTTTTTTCTTCTACTACCGGTTTTGCTTCGGTTGCTGTACTTCCTTCCGGTTTTGAAGCAGATCTATCAATCAGGCAAACCACTTGCCCCACTTGTACCACCTCACCTTCTTCGGCTTTTAGGGTGATAATTCCCGCTTGCTCGGCAGGAAGTTCTAAGGTAGCCTTATCCGAATCTACTTCGGCAATAGGTTGATCTTTTTCTACATAATCACCGTCTTTTACGAGCCAAGTTGCTATTTCAACTTCTGTGATTGATTCTCCCGGTGACGGAACTTTCATTTCTAATATAGACATAATCTTGAGTTTTAACTTTTTGATAGTCGGCTTTGGGGCTTTCTATTTTTTATAATTTTAAATTTATGATCGGCAAATTGGTTGGTTTTTAATGACCATTTGAAGATTAAACACTCTTTCGATAACCGATTTTTGGTTTTTTTCAAACATTTTGTGGGATCCCGGAGCTGGCGAACCACTTACTACAGGGGCAATAACTTGTATATCCTCGTTTCTGAAATTTCTTAGAATAAAACTCCAAGCTCCCATATTTTCAGGTTCTTCTTGAGCCCAAACGAACTCTTTTCTGTTTTTATATTTATCGCAAATTTGCTGAATGGTATCCATATCAAGCGGATAGAGCTGTTCCAATCTTACCAATGCTACTTTTTCGTCATTCAATTCTTCTTTTTTAGCCAAAAGTTCATAGTACAATTTTCCACTACACATAATCAATCTTTCTATTTTTTCGGGGTCTGCCGTAGCATCATCTATCACCGGTTGAAACTGTCCTTTTGCCAAATCTTCTAAAGGAGATACTACTTTAGGATGTCTTAATAAAGACTTTGGTGTCATGATAACCAATGGTTTTCTGAAAGGAAACTTCATTTGCCTTCTTAGTAGATGGAAGTAGTTTGCCGGTGTTGTACAATTGGTTACAAACATATTCTCGTTGGCACACAGGGTTAAAAAACGCTCCAATCTTGCAGAAGAATGTTCGGCTCCCTGACCTTCGAAGCCATGAGGCAACATCATTACCAAACCGTTTTGTACTTTCCATTTTTCTTCTGCTGCTACCAAATATTGGTCTATAATAATCTGTGCTCCGTTTACAAAATCGCCAAACTGTGCTTCCCATATGGTAAGCGTTCGCGGAGAAGCCATAGCATAACCATAGTCGAACCCTAAAACGCCATATTCTGAAAGGAGTGAGTTGAATATATCGAATGTGCTCTGCGAAACTTCTTTCAGCGGAACGTATTCATCTTCGCTATCTTCTGTTTTTAAAACAGCATGGCGATGCGAGAAGGTTCCTCTTTCAACGTCTTCGCCGGAAATTCTTACATTGTAACCATCAGTAAGCAAGGTTGCATAAGCTAAAAGTTCTCCCATTGCCCAATCCAGCTGATTGGTTTCTGTTACCATTTTGAGCCTTTGCTCAAAAAGTCGTGTAATTTTTGAAATAAATTTTTTATCCTTCGGAAGTGTAGAAATTTGGATGGCCAAATTTTTGAGTTGTGTAAAATCAAAACTGGTATCTACAGATTTTTGGGCAGCTCCAAAACTTGCTCTGGGAAAATCTCTCCAATCTTCCTCCATAAAAACCAACATTTTATTTTTTTGAATTTCTTTGGAGGCTTCAAAGTTTTCTTCTAATAAACTTTTGAACTCTACTTCCATTTCAGCTATTATTTCATCGGAAACAATGCTTTCCTTGATGAGTTTTTGCTTGTATATTTCCCTTGGATTGGGGTGTTTG
Organism: Cloacibacterium sp.; assembly: GCA_017995195.1. GTDB lineage: Bacteria > Bacteroidota > Bacteroidia > Flavobacteriales > Weeksellaceae > JAGOJI01. Next base: position 16,756 of record JAGOJI010000036.1, on the reverse strand, counting down.
GAAATGGTTTTATACAGTTTTGGTTGCGTAAATCGAGGTTCATCACCCTCATTATGCCCATATTTTCTATATCCTAAAAGGTCGATATAGACATCTTTCCCGAATTTGGCTCTGAAGTCCGCAGCCAGCCTTATAGCATGAACAACAGCTTCTACATCGTCTGCATTGATGTGCATAACCGGAGAGTCCGTTACCTTTGCAATATCGGTACAGTAGACAGAAGAACGTGCATCTAAATAATTGGTAGTAAACCCTACCTGATTATTCACAACGATATGTATAGTTCCACCTGTTTTGTAACCATCTAATGTCATCATCTGTGCTACTTCGTACACAATGCCTTGCCCCGCAATAGCTGCATCACCATGAATGACAATAGGCAACACTTTTTTGTAATCACCTTGGTAAGTGTGGTCTACTTTTGCCCTACAAATACCTTGTACCAAAGATGCCACAGTCTCAAGATGAGAAGGATTGGGCACCAAATTAATCCGTACTTCTTCTCCCGAAGCGGTTGCAATACGTTTCGAGGACCCCAAATGATACTTTACATCACCTGAAAACACATCTTCTTCAAATTCTTTTCCTTCAAATTCGGAGAAAATATCTTTGTATGATTTTTGGAAAATATTCGTTAAAACATTCAGTCTACCTCGGTGTGCCATACCTAAAACTACCTCATCTACACCATGTTGAGATGAGCGGGTAATGAGTTGGTCGATAGCAGGAATCAGCGATTCTCCTCCTTCTAAGGAAAAACGTTTCTGACCAACAAATTTGGTATGTAAAAAATTCTCAAACGCAACTGCTTGATTGAGTTTATGAAGAATTTCCTTTTTTTCGTTAACGGAAAGTACAGGATAGTTTTCGTTCTGATTAATCCAATCTCGTATAAAGTTTTTTTCTTCTACATTGCTGATGTGCATATATTCAATCCCGATAGATTCACAATATACACGATTCAAATGCTTTACAATATCTTCTAAAGTAGAAGTAGCAGGCATTCCTAACTCTGTAGCGGAATTAAATTTTTTAGGCAAATCCTCTTTAGAAAGCCCAAAATTTTCGATATCAAGTGTAGGGTAATAGCGTCTTCTTTCTCTTACAGGATTGGTTTTGGTAAAAAGATGACCTCGCGTTCTGTAGGCTTCGATTAAATTAACTACCTTAAATTCTTTCAGAACATCTTCCGGGGCGTTGCCCGATGCTACCGCCTGAGAGACCATCTGAGAAATTTGGCCCACGGCATCATCACCATATTGCTCCAAAGCAAAATCAAATCCCTGAAAAAAAGACTTCCACGAAGGTTCTATACTATCCGGATATTTGACATACTGCTGATACATGTCTTCTACAAACTGAGAGTGTACCGCATTGAGAAACGAAAATTTATCCATTATTTACAGCTTATCTGTCTTGTGATTGAATTAAAATTATAACTCAACAAATCTATTAAAAAAATGTGAGTAGATAAAGCACAGAAATACATAAACCAATGATAATGCTTATTCGTTTTTTAGAGTTTATCTATATACGGGAAGAGATAGTTTCAATATTGACGGCTCTCCTTCCGAAGGAGGATTCACAAACATTTCCTCTAAAGTACCATTCCGCATAGAATCTTTTTTGGCTTTTTGTAGTAAAGCAGTAATAGCTTTCTCTCTGGCGTCGTAATTTCCCTTGAAATAGATTACATAATTCTGAGAAGGGTTGATGGTGCGAAAACTAAAGTTGTTATCGGTAATCCCTACTCTTTTAGACAAAGGAACACCGTAGAAATAAGACACTTCTTTGTTCTTGTAACTGCCTGCTTCCGTAAGCAAAACAGGTTCTCCAAACTCATCATCTTTCTTGCCCAAATCTTTACTTACAAAGTTGATTACCTTATTGTGATTGATTACAATATTCTTAAACAAAGCTCCTTTCTTGTTCGATGAACTTACATTAATCCCCAGCAATAATCTTCCTTCTTGGTTTTCTACCATGATACTGTCATATTTTATAGATGCCAATTGAGTTTCTTTATCCACCTTACCTCCCATTAAAGTAGCGAGATTAAGCATACTTTTGGCAATATTATCGGCAATATAATCCTCCGAAATCAAATTGAGAGAGCGGAGCAAAAAGGGCTGTTTTGGCGTTTTTACGTACCAAATAATCTTCGTTTTATTTCCTTTGGGCACAAATTTTACATCAATATTATAAGGAGCTCTTTCATTTTTTTCGTACAGTTGATATTTGATGGTGGAAAACGGATTCACATACCGAATGAAAACTTCGCCAAATTCACTTTTTTGTTTGGCATTCTCAAAATACATGGAACTGCCCTGCCCTTCGTAAGGTAAGAAATATCGATAATTGTAGTTTTTATCCTGCGAAAAATAATGGTGCCACTCTGTAAAATGTTGAAAGTTATTGAACTGAGGAAAAACTCGATCAATAGGATAATTAATCTCTTTTTCAATAACAAAATTTTTACTTTCGTCTAAAAAAAGCATCGCAACCGAATAGATAGACAACAGCAACATTCCGATAAAAAAAAATATTTTGAAGGCACGCATTTATTTCAATTTGTTTTTGGGGTTATAGGAGGTTGGCTCTACATCTCCTTCCGCAAATATAAATGATTTCAACGTATTTTCTAATCTACAAAGCACCTTTTCTTTGCTATGTGTTTCAAAAAAATGACCAATCTCAACAGGGTAATTTTCAAACAAAGTTTTTTCTTTAAAAAGTAATACTTCCGGAACTACAAAAGGATATTTCCCTTGGTAATTTTCAGGAAAAACCGCCATTTTAGAATAAGTAATGGCATCGCCTATATTCCCACTCATTTTAGTTTTTCCGTAGTATTCTTTTATTCCGAGAAAGTCTGTTTTCTCCTGAACAGGACACCACAAAACATCTGCTCGTTTCATCCATTCATCAAATTTAGATTGTGGAATTTTTTCGGTAAAATATTCTACCCAAAACTGCTCTTTCTGCTCTATTTTCAAACGTTGTATCCCCAAAAGTTCTTCTCCACTTGCCTTTCCCAAAAAAACTATTCTGAATCTATGAGGACTACTCCATTTTCTAAGTTTTTGCATCAAGATCTTATAATCTCTTCTTTGCTGTGAAACCCTTCCCGGAACTACAATCGTAAAAATGTCTTTGGTTTCTTTTTTCGATTTTTCAGTAAAAAATACGGGTAAAAACTGAAATTTTCCGTGTGCCAAATGCTCATCTAAGACCCAAAGTTGCTTTGCCTGTCGGTAGACATTATTTTTTCTGAGCAGGCCTTCTTTCAAAAGGAGTTTCAGGCGGAAAGAAAAATCATTTTTAAACAAATTTGAAAGTATTCGTAGATAATCTGCATTTACAAAATTGAGGTTGTGGCAAATAATTGCCGTATGAAATCGGTTGGTAATTTTCTCAAAAATATTGAAATAACGATGCACCGTTCCCACAATAACTTTATCGTATTTTTGAGTTTGAAGCTGTTGCAAAATATCCTGAGGAGAGGCTTTAAAAACATTTTCTTTATCTTGTAACTGCAATGTTTTTAAAACTTTTTCGGAAAAATAATAGTCTATAGAAAACTCGGAAGAATCGGCCATTAATTTCATAAAATTACCCGCAATTTCCGCATGAGTATCGAGCTCTACATATGCTATTTTTGATTTCATCTGTTAATATTTACTTTTTCAAACCACCAAGGTTCTGGTTTAGTATAATATCTATTCTATAATTATATGTAAAAAATCTTCTTTAGTATGAGCCCTGGCTGCCGAATTTTTTTTATTTCATCTTAAAATTGGAGATAAAAGAATCCTATTTCTATTATAGCCGTTGATTATTTCCCTATCATTTTCTTAATGGCATTCAGTTTCATCAAGGCTTCTATGGGGGTTAAGGTATTGATGTCGATTCTCGTGAGTTCTTCTCGTATATTTTCTAAAACAGGATCATCTAACTGAAAAAAAGAAAGTTGAAGATTTTCTTCGGTAACTCGTTTAATTTTTTCGGAAGTTCCACTGCTTTGTCGAGATTCTTCCAAAGTTTTTAAAATTTCTTCGGCACGTTTTACCAATTTTGCGGGCATTCCCGCCAATTTTGCCACATGGATACCAAAGCTGTGTTCGCTTCCACCCGAAACCAATTTTCGCAGGAAAATAATATTCCCCTTATTCTCCTGAATCGAAACATGGAAGTTTTTAATTCGTTCAAAATTCACCTGCATTTCATTGAGCTCATGGTAGTGTGTTGCAAACAAAGTTTTGGCTTTCGTTGGGTGTTCGTGCAGATATTCCGCTATCGCCCAAGCAATGGAAACGCCATCGTAAGTAGAAGTTCCACGACCAATTTCATCTAACAAAATCAAACTTCTGTCGGAAATATTATTCAAAATATTGCTCGCCTCGTTCATCTCCACCATAAAGGTAGATTCTCCTGCAGAAATATTATCAGTAGCACCAACTCTGGTGAAAATTTTGTCTAAAACACCAATTTCGGCGTGTTTTGCAGGTACAAAACAACCAATTTGTGCAAGCAAGCAAATAATTGCCGTTTGACGTAAAATAGCAGATTTACCCGACATATTCGGACCTGTAACCATAATAATTTGCTGAGAATCACGGTCGAGGTAAATATCGTTCGGGATATATTTTTCACCTAAAGGAAGCGATTTTTCGATGATGGGATGCCGTGCTTCTTTCAAATCGATGCCAAAACCATCATTGAGTATTGGTCTTGTATAGTTTTCCGAAATCGCCAATTCCGACAACGCAACTCCACAATCCAACTCAGCAATGAGTTTCGCATTTTCCTGAATTAAATCGATGTAAAGCATTACCTGCTCCCGAATCTGTCGGTACAATTCGTGTTCTATTTGGGTAATTTTTTCTTCCGCTCCCAAGATTTGGTTTTCATATTCCTTTAATTCTTCGGTAATATAGCGTTCTGCATTTACCAAAGTTTGCTTACGAATCCAGTCGCTCGGAACCTTGTCTTTATGCGTGTTTCGGACTTCAATATAATAGCCGAAAACATTGTTAAAATCTATTTTTAAAGATGAGATTCCCGTTCTTTCGATTTCTCTTTGACACATTTCGTCCAAGAAATTTTTGCCTTTGCTCTGCAAGCCTCGTAAATAATCCAATTCTTCGGAAATGCCTTCTTTCACCACGTTTCCTTTGTTAATATTTACCGGAAGCTCCTCGTTCAAATGATTTTTGAGGTAAAGAACTAATTCCTGCAAATCGTTCAAAGGTTCCAAAAAAGCTAAACTATCGGGAAAATGGTGAAGTTTTGACTTCACTTCTTGAATATTAATGAAACTTTGACGAAGATAGCCCAATTCTTTAGGCGAAATTTTCTCCGAAGCCAACTTCCCAACCAATCGGTCTAAATCGGAAATCCCTTTCAGTAAATCCAAAATCTCGAATTTTAGGTTTTCTTCTTTATTAAAAAACTCAATTAAACCCAATCTGCGATTGATTTCGTTTGCAGATTTTAACGGTAAAATAATTCTGCGTCGCAACAATCTTCCGCCCATTGCGGTAGATGTTTTGTCGATAATTTCGAGCAGAGATTTCCCTTGTGGGTTATTGGCATAAACGATTTCCAAGTTCCGAAGCGTGAAGTTATCCATCATCAAATAATCTTCCTGCGGAATATTCTGAATTTTAGTAATATGCTGTAAAAGAGCATGATGCGTATCTTCCACTAAATAAGCGAAAATAGCTCCTGCGGAAATAATACCTAATTTTTGTTCCTCAATCCCAAAACCTTTCAAGGATTTTGTTTTGAAATGTGAATTTAATTTTTCATAAGCAAAATCATACTGAAACGCCCAATCTTCGAGTTTGAAACAATTTTTATTTTTGAGTTGTGTCGGGAGTTCAGTGCTTCGTTGATAAATGATTTCGCTCGGGTCGAAGGTGTGAACAATGTGCAATAATTTTTCCAAATTTCCTTCGCTCAACAAAAATTCGCCGGTGGAAACATCTACCAAAGCAAAACCGAATTTTTCTTTTTCTTTATGAATGGAAAGTAGAAAATTATTTTTTTTGGAATTAAGAACCTGCTCGTTGAAAGTAACTCCAGGTGTCACCAATTCGGTAACACCTCGTTTTACAATTCCTTTTACCATTTTGGGATCTTCCAACTGGTCACAAATAGCGACACGAAGTCCTGCTCTTACCAACTTTGGCAAGTATGAATCTACAGAATGATGCGGAAAACCCGCCAATTCGATATGTCCTTCTCCATTGGCTCTTTTTGTGAGGACAATTCCTAAAATTTGGGAAGTTTTAATAGCGTCGGTCCCAAAAGTTTCGTAGAAATCTCCGACTCTAAAAAGCAAAAGTGCATCAGGATATTTCGCCTTAATCGTGTTGTACTGCTGCATCAACGGAGTTTCTTTTTTCTGGGTTTTTGCCATATTTTTTTGTTGCAGATGCAGATTAGGCAGATTTACCTCACTCTAATCTGCAAAAGTTTTTGTGTTTTTTAAAGGTTTAGGTTTAAAAATTTATTGCTCGAAAAGCTCAAAAAGAGTAGAAATCTCTGAATGATAAATTTCTTACGTTTGTCATTAATTTAAATCAAAAAAATTGAAGCCTGTCGAGTTCGTCTCAATCCCACAAAAATACTAAATATTTTTTCATCTATCTATATTTATTGTTTTTTATCCGCTACACGAGGTACCTTTAATCATAGCTTTTGTATGTGAAAATTAGATTTTAAAATGGGCATTTCATCTGTTTTTCAAGAAATTGCCTCAATTTTTTATTTTTAAAGTGTTATGAACACCCTATTGATTCGGTACAACATTCCTAAAAAACATCAGAAAACATTACTTTTGTACAAATTGAATACAGCATGAAAGTCTATGATAATAAACATTGGATTTCGGTTCTTTTGAGTTTACATAAAACAGACACCATCAAAACTCTTGCTTCGGGAATGATTGCTATGGCAATCTATGCAGGTTTGGTTGCTTATTTGCAAATAGAGGTTTTTCTTATTGGTAAAAATTCTTCTTTGAAAAACATCTCACTCATTCATACTTTACTGGGGTTCGTATTATCTATGCTGCTCGTTTTCCGAACCAATACTGCTTACGACAGGTGGTGGGAAGGTAGAAAACTGCTGGGGAAAATAGTAAATGACAGCCGTAATTTTGCCATAAAAATAAACGCTATTCTTCCGGAAAGCGATAAAGAAAATAGAGATTTTTTTCAAAAATATATCTCTTTTTTTCCTCATGTACTCAGCCGACATTTATCGCAAAAATCAACTCAAATGGCTTTGGATAGCAGTTATTATCAACATCTTACTGATGTTGAACACCTTCCTCATCCACCCATTGCCCTTATCAATAGAATAATGAAAAAGGTTCAGTGGTTGCATCGTGAAAATAAAATTACACCTGAACAAATGCTGATTTTGGACACTCATCTTCATGGTTTTTTGGAAGCCTGTGGCGGCTGCGAAAGAATTAAAAATACCCCGATCCCTTTCTCCTATTCTTCTTTTGTGAAAAAGTTTATCGTTATCTATGTCATTGCCCTTCCCGTTGCTTATGTGGTAAGCATTGGGTATATGATGATTCCACTTACGGTATTTGTTTTTTATGTTTTGATGAGTTTGGAGGTAATTGCCGAAGAGATAGAAGATCCTTTTAACCATGACGAAAACGATCTACCTACAGAACTTATAGCCCAAAACATAGAGAAAAACGTGGAGCGGATTTTTAAAGAATAGCACCAGATTATATCAGATTACAATCTTATGTGCAGTATTGTAATAACCTATAAATCAATTTCTAAAACCTGTCCGTCTTCTTTTATTTCTACAAATTTACTTTCTCTGTTAGAAGTGGCATAATTATAAAAAAATGTTTCGTAAATAGGTGTAGAATAGAGGTATCCTCCGTAAGCATTGTAAGCATCACTTCTGCCTGTTTGTTGCTTATAGCTCGCCGTAGCTGTAAACCCGAGAATAGTTTCCAAATAATATTTTCCGGGTTTTATTTTTTCAAATTTGAATCTTCCAAATTCATCGGTGGTGGTATCTATTCTATATTTAAATGCCTCTTCGGACATATAGACAGAGGTTTTACTGTTTTCGTATTTTCTTCGCATCTTGTAAAATTCTTCAAAATAAGGCGTTACCGGAATAAGCATAACCACAGTTCCCTTCTGTGCAATGTGTTTTTTCCCTGTTTTCATTTTTGCCATTCCTAAAGTAAAGGGAACGTTTTGCTTTTCGCGGGTAGATGCCACTCCCATAATTGTGGATTTCCCGTAACCAATCATTTCCTGTGCCAATTTTTTATCAAAAAAAACTTGCGGATAATAGACTGTTTGGGCATAAGCCGATAAAACAGCTGTTAATACAAAAGCAATCATTAATAACTTTTTCATGATTTGGTTGTTTTATGATTTAAACAAATTTACTAAATTTGAAACAAAAACGCTATGAAAAGCATATTATTTTTAATTACATTCTTATTTTTCATTTTTGGCTTCTCACAAAACGAGCCTTGTGGCTTTGTGAATGGTTTACAAGAAGGACATTGCATATTTTTCTATGAAAACGGAAAAATAAAACAAGAATCCGATTGGAAAGCAGGCAAGTTAGACGGTAAATATATAGCCAACTTCGAGTCTGGTACTTTGAAAGCAAAAGGTTCCTACAAAAAAGACTACAAAGTAGGAGAATGGTCTTATTATGACGAAAAAGGAAAACTTACCGGTATCGAAAAATATGAGGGTTGGAAAGGAAATTCATACGTTGAAAAAGGAATTGTAACTTATTTTCACGACAACGGTAAGATTAGTCTGATTAGAGGATTTTTAGGTAATGAAGATCACGGAATCTACCAAACCTTCTACGAAAGTGGTAAAAAAGAAACCATAGGGAATTACAAAAACCACCAACAAGACGGGAAGTGGCAAACCTTCTACGAAAACGGACAATTAAAAATTGAATCATTCTTTGTAAACGGACAACGCGAAGGAAAAAGACTCCTCTATAAAGAAGACGGAACCTTAGAAAAAACTGAAATTTACGAAAAAGGGAAACTGGTTGCGACTAAATAACCTATCGTGAAATTGTGAGTTGCAAAGATGTATAATAACTCAGTTATAAGCCTAACCTCAAAATTTTATTTGCCTACCGTTTTATTGGATTGTGTGTCTATTCTTCATAATCCAAGTGGTTTTGTATGTAGTATTCCACAAACTACAAAAGATTTTACTCTCTAAAATATTCATATTTTCTTCTTTTCAGTATCTTTTTTTTAAAGATGGCATCTCAATTAATTCATACTAATTTTCAGTACAATTTCTTATCTCAACTTAAGTTATTTCTGTTCTCATTTCTCAAATAAGAATAATTTAAGTACATTTGTTAGATTAATCTAACTTTTAAGAATGAAACATCAAAAAGCATGGCGAACCCCAAAGACCGAAAACTCCTTACCCGAAGTATTTTCTTCTATTCATGTGCCTTCAAATGCTTCTTTTTGGAGAAAACTCTTGGCATTTTCCGGTCCAGGTCTTATGATAGCTGTTGGTTATATGGACCCCGGAAATTGGGCAACTGATATCGCTGGAGGAGCTCAATTTGGCTATACGCTTTTGTCTGTTGTTTTAATTTCCAATATTTTTGCTATTATTCTTCAGCATCTATCTTTGAAATTAGGTATTGTCGCCGAAAGAGATTTGGCACAAGCCTGTAGAGATCACTACCACCCCATTACCAATTTTATTTTATGGATGTTATGTGAAATAGCTATTGCCGCCTGCGATTTGGCAGAAGTAATTGGCTCTGCCATTGCTTTGAATTTACTCTTTGGCATTCCAATTACTTGGGGTGTAGTAATTACAGCTATTGATGTACTGGTCATCTTATACCTTCAACAAAAAGGATTTCGGTGGTTGGAACGCTTGGTGGGAGGATTAATTGTACTGATATTCCTTTGTTTTCTTTATGAAATTATCATCAGCAAACCCGAAATCTTTCCTATCCTCAACGGCTTGATTCCTCAAAAAGAAATTGTTACCAATCCTTCCATGTTGTACATTGCTATAGGAATTTTAGGAGCAACCGTAATGCCACACAATTTATACTTACACAGCAGCATTGTTCAGACCAGAAATTATCCCAGAAACACCGAAGGAAAAAAAATGGCGATTAAGTTTGCTACCATCGACAGTAGCATTTCATTGCTCTTGGCATTTTTCATCAATGCTGCTATACTCATTGTTGCCGCAGCTACTTTCCACACTACTGGCTACCAAGACGTTGCCGATATCCACAATGCCCATAGGTTGCTCTCGCCCCTTTTGGGAACCACATTGGCAAGTATTGTTTTTGCCATTGCCCTTCTGGCATCGGGGCAAAATTCTACCCTTACTGGAACACTTGCCGGACAAATCGTAATGGAAGGATTTTTAAATATCAAGCTTAAACCTTGGCTCCGAAGATTAGTTACACGACTTATTGCCATTGTTCCCGCTCTCATTGTATCTATAATGTACGGCGAACAAGGAACTTCTCAACTGTTGGTACTTAGCCAGGTTATCCTGTCTATGCAACTTAGTTTTGCAGTAGTTCCTTTAGTTATGTTTACCAATAGCAAGCTAAAAATGGGCGAATTTGCCAACAAGCCTTTTTTGAAATATCTTGTTGGGGTAATTACTTTTGTCATCATAGTTCTCAATCTATATCTTTTATTCGAAAGTTTTTAAAATCAACAAGTTGATTTTAAAAACTTTCGATTCAATTCAATTGAAAAATTGATTAATCAATTTTATATTTACCTTATTAAAGAGACCCAAATTCTTTATTTTAAAAAAATAAGTTCATAAATTTCAATGAGTTTGATCTGAAAAAAAATCTGACATAGTCTACAAAATAGCGGAAACTTCCCTATTTTTGTAGAAATTTAATCCCATCTAAAATAGGTTTGAATTTTCTATTTTAATAAAAAATACTGCAACATGATGAATTTTGAAGAAAAACTTAGAGAAAAGAAAATTTTGGTAACAGGAGGGGCAGGATTTATTGGCTCCAACCTTTGCGAGGAACTTCTTAGCTTAGGAGCAAAAGTAACCTGCCTCGATAATTTTGCAACAGGAAAACGTGAAAATATTGATTTTTTCAAAAACAATTCTAATTTTACTTTAATAGAAGGAGACATCAGGGATTTAGAAACTTGTAAAAAAGCGTGTAACGGACAGGAGTTTGTATTACATCAGGCAGCACTTGGCTCTGTACCACGATCCATCAACGATCCTATTACCAGTAACGATATTAATGTAGGAGGCTTCCTCAATATGTTGGTTGCAGCAAGAGATAGTGGCGTAAAAAAAATGGTGTATGCTGCAAGTTCTTCTACTTATGGAGATTCCGAATCTTTACCTAAAATAGAAGAAAAAATAGGCAAACCTCTTTCTCCATATGCGATTACCAAGTATGTGAACGAGTTATATGCCGATGTCTTCAAAAAAACCTATGATTTTGACACCATTGGTTTGCGGTATTTCAATGTTTTTGGAAGAAAACAAGATCCTAAAGGTGCCTACGCTGCAGTAATTCCTAAATTTGTAATGCAACTGATGAATAACGAGTCTCCTGTAATTAACGGCGGTGGCGAATATTCCCGCGATTTTACCTATATCGACAATGTGATTCAAATGAATCTTCTATCAATAACTACAGAGAATACAGACGCCTTAAACCAAGTATACAACGTAGCTTTCGGAGAAAGAACAACACTAAATGACTTGGTAACCTATTTAAAACTGTATTTATCGGAATTTGATGAAAAAATTGCAGATATAAAAATTACCTATGGCCCCTACAGAAAAGGCGATGTTCCGCACTCCTTGGCAAGTATAGATAAGGCTAAAACACTACTGAATTACACACCGAAATTCTCCATGAAGGAAGGCTTAAAAGAAGCTGTAAAATGGTATTGGAACAATTTGAAATAAAAAAATATGATTATAGGAAACGGATTAATTGCCTCTCTTTTTAATGAGTACGACAAGGAGAATGTAGTATTTTTTGCTTCGGGTGTTTCTAATTCTTCGGAAACACGAAGAGAGGAATTTTTACGAGAAGAAAACTTAATACAAAAAATCTTATCCGAAAACCCGAAAAAAATTTTTGTATACTTTTCTACATGCAGTATTTACGATTCCTCAAAAAATGAAAGTCCATATGTGAATCACAAATTAAAAATGGAACAAATTGTAGCATATTCTTCCCAGAAATATCTGATTCTAAGGGTAAGCAATGCAGTAGGAAAAGGTGGAAACCCCAATCTGCTCATGAACCACTTGGTACATACTGCAAGAAGTGGAGAAACTATTAATGTACACACCCTTGCTACCCGAAACTTGATTGATGTAGAAGACATTCGGAAAATAACACTACAACTTATAGAACAAGAGTATTTTAATAAAATTATAAATGTAGCGTATCTTCATAATTATTCCGTTATCGAAATTTTGGAACTTCTTGAACGCTTCTTCCTCCAAAAAGCTGTTCTTAATTTAATAAAGAAAGGACAAAGCTACTCCATCTCCACTCCCGATGTTACCCAATATTTTAAGGAGAACCAACTTACCGACAAAGACACCTACCTGCTGAATATACTAAAAAAATACTACTACAACGAACCTACCTAAAACAAACTATAGCCTACGTAGAGATAAAGTAAAACCAGAAACAAGTCACAATTCGGATAATCTCAATTTTTCCCAAAGAAACGGTTTCAAATCATTCCAATAAGTTCCTCCTAAGTTCAGACTTACAGTATGCGTCATATTGGGTTGTGCAACTAGCGTACACGTGTTTCCGGAATTATTGATGGCAGCTTGTGTTGGCACAGCATTTTGTGTCCATGTATATCCATTGCCTCCGGAGTCGTATTCTTTCGCATGAAACATCAGAGCAGGGCTATCTGTAGCATCGAAGCGAATAAGCCCCGGCTGATTTGCAGGGTCATCATTAATCAACGAAGCACCGGTAGAAATAGAACCTTGCGTCTTGCTGGAAAATCCGGTATAATCATTGGCACCAAATGCTGTATCATATTCCACAGCATTCAGTAGAGACAAAACTCCTCCGGCAGAACCACCAAAAACCACAATTCTTGTAGGGTCTATACTGTACTCAGCTGCATTTTTTTTGAGGAATCTAATAGCATTTTGTGAATCTTCGAGGGCACATTGCACAGCAAAAAGCCTTAACTGTGGTGACTGATTACCTCCCTGTTTCGTTAAACGATAATTAACAGATGCACAAATATAACCTGCTGTCGCATAGCTGTATGCTTCTGCGTCCCACGCTTTTTTATCTCCTCCGGAAAATCCTCCTCCATGAATCATAATCAAAAGTGGTTTTCTCTGTGCATTGGGATTCGGAGGTAAATATAAATCCATTTTCAGGTTTAAAATAGGCTCATTTACTTCGGTAGATTTGGTGTCTTCGGAAGTGTATTGCATATTCTGAAAGTTCGGGCGAGTACCATATTGTACAGTAAATTTATTGATTTCGCTGTTTTCATATTTTTTTGAAAGATACATTCCTATGACATCGTTGGTAGAAGCTGAAGGTTCGTCATTGTTTCGGGAACAATTTAGTAGAAGTACTATAGATAATAGTAAGCTGAGTGCGGAAAAAGTTTTCATATTGCTTAAAGTTATTTTAGGTTTGATATGCAAAGAACAATAAAGTTAAAACAGTTAACGTAAGTATTGAACATTTTAGAGTTGTCAGCGTTGTTAAGGCTTTAGACTGCAACAACGCTAACAAACCCAACTAAGATATTCTTAACAAATAGACTTAAAAATAGAAGTTATTTTTACAAAAAACTACATTAAATAAAAACTCAACAACTTTACACCTGTCATCTATATTATTAATTATGTAACATATTATTACAATTATTGAAAATAAACCACAACAAATCAACATTATTTAATCATTGCATAATAGTTTTTCAAAAAAAATACAAAAACCTATTGCATATGTTATTTCGACTTTATAAATTCGCATCACTAACCTTTAAATTAATTAAAAAATTATGAAAAAACTACTATTTGGAGTTATGGCATTAGGAATGTTGGTAGCTTGTAACAGTGATGGTAATACAGATACCTCTACTCAGGAAGAACTCAGCAATGATGTAGCTTCGAGAAAATCGTGTCCTTCGGAAGAAATCAGACAAGAGTTACTAAAAAATGATGCGTCTGCCAGAGCAAGATTTGCGGCAATTGAATCACAAACAGAAAATTTCATCGAAGCAAAAAAATTAGGTAAAGTATTAGCTGATGGTACGGTAGAAATTCCGGTAGTAGTAAATGTATTATACAGAACTACAGCAGAAAATCTTTCAGATGCTAGAATTGCAGAACAAATAGCTGTTTTAAATAAAGATTATAGTGCAACTAATTCAGACATTAATAAGATTCCTTCGGAGTTCGCAAGCGTAGCGGCAGGAGATGTTAAAGTAAGATTTAGATTAGAAAAAATAGTAAGAAAATCAACCAAAACAAGATCTTGGAGAACTAATGACTCCATGAAAAAGGCTTCAACCGGAGGAATTGATGCTACAAACCCTGCACAATACCTTAATATTTGGGTTGTTGGAGATATGGGAGGAATTTTAGGTTATGCTACTTTCCCGGAATCTGCCGGACTTTGGAACGATGGCGTTGTTTTAGCATCTAAATACACAGGAGTTACAGGAGCTACATCTCCTTATAACCTTGGGAGAACGGCTACACACGAGGTTGGACACTACTTAAATCTTCGTCACATTTGGGGAGACGGAACTTGTGCTACAGATTACGTAGACGACACCCCGCCTCAAACAGGATCCAACGGAGGTTCTCCTTCTTACCCATTAATGCAAACTTGTGGTGGAGTATCGAGATCCGTTATGTTTATGAACTATATGGATTATGTAAACGATGCTGCCATGTATATGTTCTCTGCAGGACAAAGAAACAGAATGCAAGCTATTGTTGCTTCTACAGGACCAAGAGCAGGATTGAGAATCAACTAAATCTCATTTTTAATAAAAATAACAACCCCCAAATCAAAAGTTTGGGGGTTTTGCTTATTAAAATAATCTTATGTAATAAAAAAATAGCGTACTATTTTTATCCTTATTACATTAAATTATACCTCAAAAACTCAATCCTGAAATCTTTAATTGAAGGCTTGCCGAAGTTGTAATAACAGCTGTGATATGATTTTGACCGACTAAAAATTGCGAAGGTCTTAGCTCCAACACCTTTCCATGAAGTTTCAAGCCGGGATAAGGCTCTTTGTTGAGACTTTCTTCGATGGATTTTCGGGAGTTTGTTTCAATTTCATGGAGAGGAATCCCATAGTCTTGCTCAATCATTCTCGTAATTTTCCCTTCGAACAGAGAGGTTAAAATTTTCTGAAATAAGTTCTTGGTTTTCAGTTTAAAATCTGTTTTCGAAAAGCCTATTTTACGCTTTTCGGCATCGTAAATTGGTAAACCTTTAATATAAGAAATACCGTTCACTTTACCTGAAGTAAGGATTTCGATAACAATGTTTTCATTTTCGGGATATACCTTAATATCTTCTACCTTTATTTTTGATTTCCCATCACTAAAAGGAAATTCTTTTCCTAAGAATTGATTTTTGGCAATCTGTGTTGCTTCGGAAAACGGAATATTGGCGGTGGTTTGGAGTATAAAATTTTGTCCTAAATTTTGTGCGGGAATATAGTTCGGAATGCTATTTACAAGTGCATTGGGAGCAGGAGTAATTCCGGTAAAAGTTTCAGAAAACAAATCTATCCCAATGGTTGATTTTATTTTGTCGGCATAAAATTCTACAGGAGTCATCATCACGGTTTGTGGCGTTATTTTTAGCCAAGTATTGTATTCTTCCGAAATTTGCACCGGGTGAGCAAATTGGTTCCACGCCGCTAACAAATGAGGTTGAAGATTCATTTTCTTTTTAATCTCATCATCAATTACCGTTGTAAACTTGGCTTGTTGTTTTGTAAGAACTCCTTCTATTAAAGAAGTGATCGGGATTTTAATTTGTCCGTAATCCAAAATCGGTTTTTCCTTCCATACGAAACCTGCTGTAGTTGTACTGGTTTTCAGCGACCAATTGGGCAAAAATTCCACAGATGAAATAAAATTCATCACCACTCTAAATTGGGTCGATTGATAGGAATATACGCCTAAAGTTCCCACACCTTTTTCCGCCCATATTTTTAACGGAACGGAGAACATAAGCCTGTTATTGGTAAGAGCCTTTAGTACAATATCACCATCTTTTTCTACTTTGGTTTTAAGTTGGTCGTTATTATTGTTTTCGTAGGATTGGTCTTCGTAAAGTGTTCCTACAATAGATCTATTAGTCAGTCTTTGGATTTCCGAAATCGGTAAAGACATAGGAATACTGATGCTTGATTTTATTTTCGGGAACTGATAAGTCTCAGTTTGTGAAAATCCAAAAACAAAAGCGAATACAAAGATTAAGGAAAGTCTCATTTTATTGTTTTTTAAGCATAACAAATCTACTATTAAAACAAGAAACTAATCCTAAATTTATAGAAATATGTTGATTGATTTCAATAGCGTCCTAAATAAAAAAATAAGAAGGAATTAAAGTAACTCAAAGTATCTTTGAGGTTGTACAACAAAAAAACCTTCTTATGGATTCAAAATTAACATTATTTTCCCAAATCATTTCAA
>JAGOJI010000004.1 GCA_017995195.1 Cloacibacterium sp. | reverse complement strand
TACTGAAAGATACCAATTCACCAAGATTTTCTACTTCCGCTGCTTTCAAACAATTAATTGCTCTTACGGAAAGATCCATATCTACTAATTTAGATTTTAGGAGTTGTCTTGTATGTAGGGTTTCTTCATCGTACTGGATAGATGCTTTTACGGCTTCGGTTTCCAATGTAATTCTCTCATCGGAGAATAGCATGAAGTGATAGATTAATATCTTGGAAGCTTCTGTTAAAGCATTTTGAGGAGAGATGGATCCATCGGTCTCAATATCCAATATCAGTTTTTCGTAGTCTGTTTTTTGCTCTACACGATAGTTTTCGATGGTATACTGAACTTTTTTAATGGGCGTAAAGATAGAATCAATCGCAATAGTTCCTATAGGAGCATTGTTTGATTTGTTTTGTTCCGAAGGAACATATCCTCTACCTTTATCGATATTGAATTTCAAATCCAATGTTACGTTTTTGGTTGCAGTACAGATGACCAAATCGGGATTCAAAACCTCAAAGTTTTTGATAGATTTGGCTAAATCTCCTGCCGTAATGGTTGTTTGATTCGATATTTTTACGCTTACTTGCTCAGCCGATGCGTTTTCTACATTAGCCTTTAGCCTCAATTGCTTAAGGTTCAGGATAATCTCGGTTACATCTTCAATAACACCAGGAATGGTTGAAAACTCGTGCTCTACGCCTTCTATTTTAATAGATGTAATAGCATATCCTTCAAGAGAAGACAATAGAACTCTTCTCAGTGCATTACCGATAGTCAATCCAAATCCCGGTTCCAATGGTCTAAATTCAAATTGTCCTTTAGATGCCGTGGAGTCGAGTAAGATGACTTTATCGGGTTTAATAAATGTTAAAATTGCCATATTGGTTTGAGCAAAAATTGATTAAAATTATTTAGAGTATAACTCGACGATTAATTGTTCTTTGATATCTTCAGGAATCTGAATTCTTTCAGGTGCTGAGATAAAAGTACCTTCTCTTTTTTCGTCGTTGTATTGCAACCACTCATAGTTTGCCTTAGAAGCTAGTGCATCTGCAACTACTTCAAGAGATTTAGATTTTTCTCTTACTGCAATTACATCACCTGCTTTCAACAAATATGAAGGAATATTTACCAATTCTCCGTTTACAGTAATGTGTCTGTGAGAAACCAACTGTCTTGCACCTGCTCTGGTTTTTGCAAACCCAAGTCTGTACACCACATTGTCTAATCTCGACTCGCACAATTGTAAAAGAACTTCACCGGTTACTCCCTTCGCTCTTTGTGCTTTTTCGTAAAGATTAGCAAATTGTCTTTCCAAAATACCGTAGGTAAATTTGGCTTTTTGCTTCTCAGTTAACTGAACCGCATATTCCGATCTTTTTGCACCTCTTCTTTTGTTGTGACCATGTTGTCCCGGTGGTTGATTTTTTCTTTTCTCGAAGCTCTTATCGTCTCCGTAAATTGCTTGACCGAATTTTCTAGCAATTTTAGTTTTAGGTCCAATATATCTTGCCATTGTTGTTAGATTTTAGATTTTAGATTTTAGATTTTAGATTAAAATGTTTCCATTTAAAATTTAAAATTCATAAAATTTAAAATTTCAGATTATACTCTTCTTCTTTTAGGTGGTCTACATCCGTTGTGCGGCATCGGCGTTACGTCTACGATTTCGCTTACTTCAATTCCTGAATTGTGGATGGTTCTGATAGCAGATTCTCTACCTGCACCAGGACCTTTCACAAACACCTTTACTCTTCTAAGGCCTGCTTCGTGAGCAACCTGAGAGCAATTTTCGGCAGCCATTTGAGCTGCGAATGGAGTATTCTTTTTAGAACCTCTGAATCCCATTTTTCCGGCAGATGCCCAAGAGATTACTTCTCCGTTTTTATTCGTTAAAGAAATAATAATATTATTGAAAGACGCTTGGATATGTGCTTCACCAATCGCTTCTACTTTTACTTTTCTTTTTTTAACTACTTTAGTCTGTTTTGCCATAATACTTAACGATTATTTACTTGCCTTTTTCTTGTTAGCAACAGTTTTTCTCTTTCCTTTACGGGTTCTAGAATTGTTTTTCGTTCTTTGGCCTCTTAAAGGTAATCCCAGTCTGTGACGTATTCCTCGTTGGCAACCAATATCCATCAATCTCTTGATGTTCAATTGTACTTCAGATCTCAACTCACCTTCTACTTTAATATTGTCGGTGATGTAGTTTCTGATTAATGCCAATTCATCGTCATTCCATTCGTTGACTTTCTTATCTTCGCTGATTCCAGCGTTTTTCAAGATTTCAGAAGCGGTGCTTCTCCCGATACCGTAGATATAGGTAAGCCCAATTACTCCTCTTTTGTTTTTTGGTAAATCAATACCTGAAATTCTCGCCATAATTTAATGTTAACCTTGTCTTTGTTTAAATTTTGGGTTCTTCTTGTTGATTACAAATAGTTTTCCTTTACGTCTAACGATTTTGCAATCAGCACTTCTTTTTTTAATAGATGCTCTTACTTTCATTTCTTTTTTGCTTTATGCTTTTAGCAATTGGCTTCTGGCTAATTGCGGATGTTAAAAAAGAGTTATCTTTTAGATAGAACTAGTATCTAAAAGTAATTCTCCCTTTGGACAAATCATAGGGAGAAAGTTCCAACTTTACCTTATCACCGGGTAAAAGTTTAATATAGTGCATTCTCATTTTCCCTGAAATATGAGCAATAAGTACATGCCCATTCTCCAGTTCTACTCGGAACATGGCGTTGGATAGTGCTTCCACTATTACACCATCTTGTTCTATATGCTTTTGTTTAGCCATTGATCTTTTTTATAAGTTTGATGTTCTCGATAATTTTGATTGCATCAATCCGTCGTAATGATGATTCAACAGGTAAGTATTGATTTGCTGAACAGTATCTAAAATAACGCCCACCATAATCAACAATGAAGTTCCGCCAAAAAACAAGGCGAATCTGTCTGTTTGAACAAACACTCCGTGCACAATTGCAGGAAGGACTGCAAAGATAGCTAAAAAAACCGAACCTGGCAAAGTAATTTTCGACAAAATATCGTCTATATAGTCTGCTGTTTCTTTTCCGGGTCTTACTTTCGGAATCAATCCTCCATTTCGCTTCAAATCATCAGCCATCTGATTCACAGGGATAGAAATTGCCGTATAGAAGAATGAAAATACAATGATTAAAATTACAAACAAAACATTATACTGCCAACTGAATACGTTTTTGAAACCTGCCAAAAAGGTGTTGGTTTCGTCTACATTCGTTAATAATCCCGGCACAAACATGAGTGCTTGTGCGAAGATAATTGGCATAACTCCTGAAGCATTTACCTTCAAAGGAATCCATTGTCTTGCTCCTTGCATCAAATTTCTATTGACACCACCACCTGCTTGAGCTCTGCTTACGTACTGAATAGGAATTTTTCTTACCGCTACGGAAAGCATGATGGCTAATAGTACAACAACTAACCAGAATAATATCTCAACCAAAATAATGATAGATCCTAAACCGCCTTTACCTGTTTGTGTAGTTACCTCTTGGATAAACGCTGTAGGTAAATCGGCTAAAATCCCTACCATAATTAGGATAGAAATACCATTTCCAATTCCTTTGTCGGTAATTTTTTCACCCAACCACATCGCAAATACCGAACCTGCTACCAAAATAACAATACTTGGTAACCAAAACATAATAGAAGATGGCTCTACATAATACGCCGACTTGAATTGGGCGTAAGGTAAAAACATTCCTGTAATGGTTCCCAAATAAGATGGAGCTTGTACAAGACAAACCCCTATGGTAAGCCATCTTGTAATTTGGTTTAGGGTTTTTCTTCCACTTTCACCATCTTTTTGTAATTTTTGAAGATATGGAATTGCCATACCCATGAGTTGTACAATAATAGATGCTGAAATGTAAGGCATAATCCCCAATGCCAAAATAGAAGCTCGGCTAAACGCACCTCCGGTAAATGAAGAAAGCAAACCTAGAAGTCCTGCTCCTTGCTTGCTCCCGCCCTGATTTTGGAAATGTTGCAAAAGATTCCCTACCTCGTCCATATTAATGGCAGGCAGGGAAATATAAGATGCGAATCTATACACCAGAACTAATGAAATGGTAAGGGTAATTTTATCCCTTAATTCCTTGAGACTCCAAATATTTTTGAGTGTTTGTATAAATCCTTTCATTTGTTTTTATTAAAGAGTGATTGCTTTACCTCCTGCTTTAGAAATAGCTTCTTCGGCTGATTTGGTAAATTTATGTGCTGAGATAGAAACTGAAGATTTCAATTCTCCTCTACCCATAATTTTTACGATTTCGCTTTTTTTAGCCAATCCGTTTTCTACTAAAACATCTTTGGTAATTTCACTTAAGTTTTTGGCATCAGCCAATGTTTGGATAGTGTCTAAATTAATAGCTCTGTATTCCTTTCTGTTTACATTGTTGAAACCAAACTTAGGCAACCTTCTTTGAAGTGGCATTTGCCCTCCTTCAAAACCTATTTTCTGAGAGTAACCAGCCCTTGCTTTTTGCCCTTTATGACCTTTGGTAGCAGTACCACCTTTGCCACTTCCTTGTCCTCTACCAATTCTTTTGGAATTGTGAGTAGCTCCTGAAGCCGGTTTGATATTATTTAATTGCATAATTTTTTAAGATTTTAGATTTTAGATTTTAGATTTGAAAACTAAACTCCGAAAAATTTAAAATTCAAAATTTAAAATTTTTACTCTTGTACTTCTAATAAATGTCTTACAGCAGCTACCATTCCCAAAATAGAAGGTGTTGCTTCGTGCTCTACTACTTGGTGTAATTTCTTCAAACCTAATGCCTCAAGGGTTAATTTTTGAGTTTTGGTTCTACCAATAGCACTTCTTACTTGTTTTATTTTAATTGTTGCCATTTTTTACAAAAAATTAACCGTTAAATACTTTAGATAATGAAATTCCTCTCATTCTTGCTACCTCTTCTGGTCTTCTAATATCCAACAATGCTTTGAAAGTAGCTTTCACTACGTTGTGCGGGTTGGAAGATCCTTTAGATTTTGACAAGATATCTTTGATTCCCGCAGCTTCTACTACCATACGTACTGTTCCACCGGCGATTACACCGGTACCGTGTGTTGCTGGTCTTAGGAAGATATCGGCACCTCCGTATCTTGCTGTAGTCTGGTGAGGAATGGTATGATTTACAACAGGAACTTTTACTAAATTTTTCTTTGCATCTTCTACTGCTTTTGCAATAGCTGAGGCTACTTCTTTAGATTTTCCTAAGCCAAATCCTACAGTACCTGCTTCGTCTCCTACCACAACAATGGCTGAAAATCCGAAAGCTCTACCTCCTTTGGTTACTTTGGTTACTCTATTTACGGCAACTAAGCGGTCTTTTAGTTCAAGACCTCCTGGTTTTACTCTTTCTATATTATCGAATCCTAACATAATATTTTTTTTAATTTTAGATTATAAATTTTAGATTTTAGATTTTTTGGAAATCTTTTTAAAATTTATAAATTGTTCATTATTAATTTAAAATTTAAAATCTATAATTTAAAATTTAAGCCCACCTTCTCTAGCACCATCAGCAAGAGCTTTTACTCTACCGTGGTATACGAAACCATTTCTATCAAACACTACAGATTCAAAACCTGCCGCTTTAGCTTTTTCAGCAATTTTTTTGCCTACCGCTGTTGCTACTTCTGTTTTGGTACCTTTAGCATCTACTCCTTTTTCTCTTGAAGAAGCAGCTACTAATGTTTTACCCTCTTTATCGTCGATTAATTGAGCGTAAATTTCTTTATTACTTTTGAATACAGATAATCTTGGTGACGCCTGAGTTCCGGAGATTTTTCCTCTTACTCTTCTCTTGATTCTGATTCTTTTTTCTACTTTTGTTAATGCCATTTTCTTAAATTTTAAGCAGATTTACCAGCTTTACGTCTAACATTTTCTCCTACAAATCTTACTCCTTTTCCTTTGTAAGGTTCAGGTTTTCTAAATGATCTGATTTTTGCAGCCACCATTCCCAACAGTTGCTTGTCATAAGAAGACAATGTAATAATTGGGTTTTTACCTTTTTCAGTCAAAGTATCTAAAGTCACTTCTTTTGGAAGGTCTAATACGATACCGTGAGAGAAACCAAGAGCCAACTCCAGTCTTTGTCCTGAGTGTGATGCTCTGTATCCTACCCCTACAAGTTCCAATTGTTTTGTGAAACCTGTAGATGTTCCTACAACCATATTGTTGATTAACGCTCTGTAAAGACCGTGTAATGCTTTGTGTTGTTTAGATTCCGACGGCCTGTCCAATGTAAGGATTCCGTCTTCTTGTTTTACTGTAATTCCGCCTGTAATTTCTTGTGTAAGTTCCCCTTTAGGTCCTTTCACAGTAACTACACCGTCTTTCTCGGTGATGGTTATGTTAGCCGGAATTTCTATAATTGATTTACCAATTCTTGACATTCGTTCCTAATTTAATACATTAATATACATAGCAGATTACTTCACCGCCTACTTTTTCTTGTCTGGCTTTCTTATCTGTCATTACACCTCTAGATGTAGAGATGATGGCTATACCCAAACCGTTCAATACTCTTGGAAGTTCTTCTGAACCTTTGTATTGTCTTAAACCTGGTCTAGAAGCTCTTTGAATAGACTTAATTGCCGGTTTATTGGTTTGCTTGTCATACTTCAAAGCGATTTTGATAGTCCCTTGAACAGCATTGTCCTCGAATTTGTAGTTGAGGATGTAGCCTTGATCAAATAAGATTTTCGTAATCTCCTTTTTAATATTCGATGCAGGAATTTCCACCACTTTGTGGCCTGCGCTTTGTGCGTTCCTTACTCTGGTTAGGAAATCTGAAATTGGATCTGTTACCATTTCTTTTTTTTAATTGTTATTGGTTAGTGACAGCTAGTTTTGGTATAGAGGTGAGAATCAAGAGCCGAGACAGAAAAGTCTCGTGTCTTGTGTCTCCTATTTTATACCAACTTTGTTGTCTAGATTAGTTAATAATTGTTACCAACTTGCTTTTTTCACACCCGGGATAAGCCCTTGGTTGGCCATTTCTCGGAATGTAACTCTAGAAATACCGAAAGTTCTCATGTATCCTCTTGGTCTTCCTGTGAGTTTACATCTGTTGTGTAATCTTACAGGGGAAGCATTTTTAGGTAATTTTTGCAATGCTTCGTAATCACCAGCTTCTTTTAGAGCCTTTCTTTTTTCTGCGTATTTAGCTACTGTAGCTTCTCTTTTGCGCTCACGCGCTTTCATTGATTCTTTAGCCATGATTAGTTCTTTTTAAAAGGTAATCCGAAGTGCGTTAATAATGCTTTAGCTTCTTTATCTGTAGAAGCCGAAGTTACGAAAGTGATGTCCATCCCTTGGATTTTTTTCACCTTATCGATAACGATTTCCGGGAAGATAATTTGCTCGGTAATTCCTAAGTTATAATTTCCTCTACCATCAAAACCATCGGCTTTGATTCCGCTAAAATCTCTAATTCTTGGTAAAGCAGAAGAAGTTAATCTATCTAAAAATTCGTACATCTTATCGGCTCTAAGGGTTACTCTTGCCCCGATAGGCATTCCTTTTCTTAATTTGAAAGAAGCTTCATCTTTTTTGGAGATTGTTCCTACGGCTTTTTGACCTGTAATCATGGTAAGTTCTTCCACTGCATAGTCAACAATTTTCTTGTCTTGCACGGCATCACCTAAACCTTGTGATACAACGATTTTCAATAATTTAGGTACTTGCATGATTGATTTGTACCCAAATTCTTCCATCATTGCAGGAACAATTTTCTCTTTATATATTTTCTTGGGTCTTGCTATGTATTCCATCTTCTTTTAATTATAAAGTTTCACCGGATTTTTTTGCAACTCTTACTTTCTTGTCACCATCTACTTTTATTCCTACTCTTGTTGCTTTTCCTGTTTTAGGGTCTACAAGTGCTACGTTGGAAATATGTACCGATGCTTCTTTTTCTACAATTCCACCTTGAGGATTAGCTGCAGATGGTTTCACGTGTTTTTTCACGATGTTGAGACCTGCTACAATAACTCTGGCGTCTTTGTTTTCTTTTTTGATTACTTCTAAAACCTCACCGGTTTTTCCCTTGATGTTTTTATTACCTGTTGTAATAATAACTTGGTCTCCTCTTTTGATTTTTAACTTTGTCATTTCTTAAAACGTAATAATTATAAAACTTCCGGGGCTAATGAAATAACCTTCATATATTCTTTGTCTCTCAACTCTCTGGCAACCGGTCCGAAAACACGAGTTCCTCTCATTTCTCCTGCAGCATTTAGTAATACGCAAGCGTTGTCGTCGAATTTGATGTACGATCCATCTTTTCTTCTTACTGCTTTTTTGGTTCTTACGATTACTGCTTTGGAAACTTGTCCTTTTTTAGCATTTCCTGATGGTGTAGAATCCTTGATAGTCACTACGATCTTATCACCAACTGAAGCATATCTTCTTCTGGTTCCTCCCAGAACTCTGATTACTAGTACTTCTTTTGCACCGGTATTATCAGCAACTTTTAATCTTGATTCGGTTTGTAACATGATTACTTAGCTCTTTCAATTATATTTACTAATCTCCATCTCTTATTCTTACTCAAAGGTCTTGTTTCGGTAATCAAAACTTTGTCTCCTTCGTTGCATTCGTTGTTCTCGTCGTGTGCGGTGTATTTTTTCGTTTTCAAAACGAATTTACCGTACATCGGGTGTTTCATTCTCATCGTCTCACTTACAACAATGGTCTTTTCCATTTTATTGCTCGAAACGATTCCGATTCTTTCTTTTCTTAAATTTCTTTCCATAATAAAATGAAATTCTTATTGTTGTTTGTTGGTTAAAGCAGTTTCAAGTCTTGCGATTGTTCTTCTTAAATCTCTGATTTGAATAGGATTTTCAACCGGACTAATGCTATGAGCTAATTTGGTTTTGTTATAGTTGGCTCTGGCTTCAGTCAGTTTTGTTTTGATATCCTCAGTGCTTAAATTTTTGATGTCAGCTTGTTTCATAATTTCTGAGATTTAGATTATTGTGGTTGAACAAAATCGTTGGCTACTACAAACTTGGTAACTACCGGAAGTTTTTGAGCTGCCAATCTTAGTGCTTCTTTAGCCACTTCGTAAGGTACTCCACCTACTTCAAACATTACTTTACCCGGTTTTACTACGGCTACCCAATATTCTACAGCACCTTTACCTTTACCCATCCTTACTTCGGCTGGTTTTTTGGTAATTGGCTTATCCGGGAATATTTTAATCCATAGTTGACCTTCTCTTTTCATATATCTCGTAGCTGCGATACGTGCTGCTTCGATTTGTCTTGCAGTAATCCAAGCACCTTCTATAGCTTTGATTCCGAAAGTTCCGTAGGCTAATTGACTCCCTCTTTGGGCATTGCCTTTCATTTTCATTTTATGAACTCGACGGAATTTCGTTCTTTTTGGTTGTAACATAATTTTTAAAATTTTAGATTTTGGATTTTAGATTTTGGATTTTGGAATTACAACTAGTCTGTAACGGTCTTAATTGAAAATTCAAAATTCATCATTCAAAATTCAAAATTTAATTAATTATTTTTTATCTCTTGAAGGTCTTCTGTTTTCGCGATCGCCTCTTCCACCACCTGAAGGTCCTTTTTTCTGTTGACCTACTAATGGAGAAAGCTCTCTTTTTCCGTATACTTCTCCCTTCATAATCCACACTTTTACGCCTAATTTACCATATTGCGTAAGTGCTTCGCCGATGTGGTAGTCGATATCTGCACGGAAAGTAGACAATGGGATTCTTCCTTCTTTGAAAGATTCGCTTCTTGCCATTTCTGCTCCGTTCAAACGACCGGAAATCATTACTTTGATTCCTTCAGCTCCCATTCTCATGGTACCTGCCATTGCCATTTTCACGGCTCTTCTGTAAGAGATACGGTTTTCGATTTGTTTTGCGATGCTATCTGCTACCAATACTGCGTCTAATTCTGGTCTTTTGATTTCGAAGATGTTGATTTGGATATCCTTATCGGTAATCTTTTTCAATTCTTCTTTTAATTTATCAACCTCTTGACCGCCTTTACCGATGATAAGTCCCGGTCTTGCAGTAGTGATGGTTACTGTAACTAATTTAAGTGTTCTCTCGATATAGATTCTTGAGATACCACCTTTAGATAATCTTGCTTCAAGGTATCTTCTGATTTTGTAGTCTTCTGCGATTCTGTCTCCATAATCGTTTCCACCAAACCAGTTAGAATCCCATCCTCTGATGATTCCTAATCTATTACCAATTGGATTTGTCTTCTGTCCCATACCTTGATTATTGATTTTCTGATTTATTACCTAAAATTAAAGTCACATGGTTAGATCTTTTTCTAATTCTGTAACCTCTACCTTGTGGTGCAGGTCTCAATCTTTTCAATTGTCTTGCACTGTCTACAAATATTTCTTTTACGAAAAGATTTGCTGCTTCAATATCCTGTCCTTCATTTTTCACCTGCCAGTTGGCAATGGCTGAAAGAAGAAGTTTTTCTAACTTGTTAGAGGCTTCTTTTTTAGAATATTTAAGGATATATAATGCTTTGTCTACGTTTTCTCCACGGATGATATCGGCAACCAATCTCATTTTTCTCGGAGAAGACGGGCAATCGTTAAGACATGCTTTTACCACATCTCTGTTTGCTTCTTTTTTAGCTAAGTTGCTATCTTGTTTTCTTGATCCCATGATTATCTGCTACCTTTATTTTTGTTACCACCGTGACCTCTAAAAGATCTTGTCGGAGAAAATTCGCCTAACTTGTGTCCTACCATGTTTTCAGTTACATAAACAGGGATAAAAGATTTCCCGTTGTGTACCGCAATAGTTTGACCTACCATGTCCGGAGAAATCATAGATGCTCTAGACCATGTTTTGATAACTGTCTTTTTATTAGACTCTATATTTGCTTGAACCTTCTTCTCTAAAGAATGATGAATGAAAGGTCCTTTCTTAAGTGATCTTGACATAATTATTTTCTTTTAGATACGATGAAACGGTTCGACGCTTTGTTTTTAGTTCTTGTTTTGTATCCTTTAGCCGGTTTACCGTTTCTGGATCTTGGGTGTCCTCCTGATGATCTACCTTCACCACCTCCCATTGGGTGATCTACCGGGTTCATAGATACCGGACGAGTTCTTGGTCTTCTACCCAACCATCTGCTTCTACCTGCTTTACCTGAAACGGTTAACATGTGATCGTGATTCGATACAGAGCCAATCATCGCCATACATTCTACTAAAATCATTCTGGATTCTCCTGAAGGCAACTTGATGATGGCATATTTACCATCTCTGGAAGTTAACTGAGCCGAAGAACCTGCACTTCTTGCTAAAGTAGCTCCTTGTCCCGGTCTTAGCTCTACACAAGAAATCACAGTTCCTAAAGGAATGTTTCTTAGTTTCATTGCGTTTCCTACTTCTGGAACTACGCTATCTCCCGACACTACGGTCATCCCTACTTTGATACCGTTTGGAGCGATGATGTATCTCTTCTCTCCGTCTGCGTATTCCAATAGTGCGATGAAAGCCGTTCTGTTTGGATCGTATTCTACAGATTTTACAGTTGCATTTACATCAAACTTATTTCTTTTGAAGTCAATGATTCTGTATTTCTTTTTGTGTCCACCGCCAGTGTAACGCATGGTCATTTTACCAGTATTGTTACGCCCACCTGATTTCATAATACCAACCGTCAAAGATTTCTCCGGTTTGTTGGTAGTAATTTCTTCAAAATTGTTTACAATTCTGAAACGCTGTCCTGGGGTGATAGGTTTTAATTTTCTAACAGACATTACTATTGTTTATAATTAATAATTAATTTGCAAAAATATCGATTACCTCACCTGATTGTAGGTGGATTACCGCTTTCTTCAACTTGTTGGTTTTCCCTACACGAAGACCCTTCTTCGTGAATTTTGAAGATACTTTAGGAGCATAAATCATGGTTTTAACATCTGCTACCTTTACTCCGTAAGCCTCTTCTACCGCGTTTTTGATTTGGATTTTGTTCGCTTTAGTATCTACTAAAAAAGAATATTGTCCTCTCAAATCCGTTAGGTAAGTCGCTTTTTCTGAAATGATGGGTTTAATGATTATTGACATGACTTATTTTCTTAAATTTTCCTGAAATTTTTCTACAGCACCTTCAATGAATACAATTTCACCGGCATTTACCAAATCGTAAGAACTAATTTCGTTGAAGTTCATTACTTTAGTTTTTGGTAAATTTCTTGATGATAGGTAAACATTTTTATTAGCTTCCGGCAAAATGTATAGTGACTTTTTACCTTCAAAGCCCAACGCATTGTTTAGGTTGATGAAATCCTTGGTTTTAGGCGTATCAAAGTTGAATGCTTCCAATACTTTGATGCTGTTGTCTCTCATTTTTTGAGAAAGAACGGATTTCTTTGCTAATCTTTTTAATGCTTTATTCAATTTGAATCTGTAGTCTCTTGGTTTTGGACCAAAAACTCTACCTCCACCTTTGAATGTAGGTGATTTAATGTCACCATATCTGGCAGAACCAGATCCTTTCTGTTTCTTAAGTTTACGAGTAGATGCTGTAATTTCGCTTCTCTCTTTTGACTTATGCGTCCCTTGTCTTTGTGCAGCAAGGTATTGTTTCACTTCTAAGTAAACCGCGTGCTGGTTAGGCTCAATTCCGAAGATTGCTTCGTCCAATTGCACTTTTCTTCCGGTTTCTTTCCCTGATGTATTTAATACTACTAATTCCATCTTCTGATAATTACATAAGAATTTTTAGCTCCCGGAACAGCACCTTTTACTACTAAAAGATTTTGTTCTGTATCTACTTTTAACACTTGAAGGTTTTGTACAGTCACCTGCTTACCTCCCATTCTACCTGCCATTCTCAAGCCTTTGAAAACTCTAGATGGGTCTGAACCCGCACCTATGGAACCCGGAGCTCTCAATCGGTTGTGCTGACCGTGGGTAGCCTGCATTACTCCTCCAAAGTTATGTCTCTTAACAACCCCTTGGAATCCTTTACCTTTTGAAGTTCCTGTAACGTCTACATACTCGCCTTCTGCGAATAAATCTACTTTCACTTCGTCTCCCATTTTCAAATCGTCGAACCCATGGTGGAATTCTACTAATTTGGCTTTAGGAGTTGAACCCGCCTTTTTGAAATGGCCGGCTAACGCTTTACCAACGTTCTTCTCACTCTTGTCATCGAAACCCAACTGCACAGCAAAATAGCCGTCGTTTTCTTTGGTTCTGACCTGTAAAACCGAGCACGGACCTGCTTGGATAACGGTACACGGAATATTTTTTCCGTCTTCGTTAAACAATGATGTCATCCCGATTTTTTTTCCAATAATACCTGACATTATTATATATAAATTGTTATAAATTTTTCTTGTAAACACGCTCAATCTATGGGTTTCCGTAATATCTACGTCTGAATTAGGCATACTTTACCCCTAAATTGAGTGTGCAAATGTAAGAATATTTTTTGAACTGACAAATAGAGAGTTAAAAAAAATCCCAAGAACATTTTCTGAATCTGACCATTGTACAAATTTCATCTTCATTAATTTTAAATTGAAGATTTTTTTTTAACTTTACTACATGAAGAATTTTCTTTTTTTTCTATTTCTACTCACCCTTTCTTGCCAAAAAGACTTAAAGAAAACTCCTTATTCTTTTTATTATTGGCGGACTCATTTGACTTTAGACTCGCAAGAAAAGCAGACTTTACAAAAAGCCCAAGGCGAACATCTCTACATTCGGTTTTTTGATATCGATAAAATCGACGGAAGGTTTCAGCCTGTTGGCGTTATTACAAAAGATAAAAGTTTTGTAACCTCTAAAAAAATAGTTCCCGTTATCTTCATTACAAATAAAACTTGGTACGGAATTACCAATAACGAAATCCAGTTCTTAGCCGAAAATATTTTTAACCTGATTCAGAAAAAAACAAAGGAGCTTAACCTTAATACAACCCACGAAATACAGATAGACAGTGACTGGACCACACAAACCAAACACGATTATTTTAAATTCCTCAAAAGACTGAAAGCAATCTCCAAAGGAGAAATATCCTGCACACTCCGCCTTCACCAAGTAAAAGACAAAGACAAAACAGGCATACCTCCCGTGTCTAAAGGCTACCTCATGTGCTATGCCACCGCTTCGCCGCTGGACGAGCAACCCAAAAATTCGATTCTCGATGTGCAAACGCTCAAAAATTATCTTTCGGACATAGAAAAATACCCTCTAAGGTTTGATGTAGCTCTTCCTATCTACTCTTGGGGTATTGTGAGCAATCACTTGGGAAAGAAAAGACTCATCAACGCTCTTACAAAAGAAAATCTGCTACAAAACAAAAATTTCAAACCGATTTCCAATAGTGAATTCGAGGTTCTTACAGATGATTTCTATTTTGGCATATACATGAGCAAAGGTTTTAGAATAAAAGTTGAAGAAATATCGCAAGAAGACCTTCATGAAACACTTGCTTTTCTTAACAAAAAATTACCTACTTTTGAGATAGTTTATTATCATTTGGATAGTCAGTTCATCAAGAACTATGTTTTTTAGTTAAAAAAACACCTTCGCTTAGCATATTTTTTTGAATAACAACACCACGCACTATGAAAAAGATTCTTCTTACCGCCGCCATTTGTTTTCTTTTGGGAAATCAGAAAGCACAAGCCTGTGCCAGTTCCGAACCCGATTACGAATATTTCAATCTTTTTGCACAGGAAATCATTCATAACAAGGAATATGAACCGTTTTTGCTTACCTATTCTCAACCATTCTATAGCACAAATGAGACAAAAATACTACCGGATGAAAATATAGAAAGCTGGCAAAAGTATTTCGACAACAAGCTCACTTACGAGGAAACCAACGCCTTAGTATACACCATACAAAGGAAACATTTTGCTAATTGGGCAAAAGGAAATACGAGCCACCAACTGTTCCAAAAATTAGGTAAAAACTTCTACACGCAGTACCGCGAAGGCTTGCAATATCTTGCAAAGGCAAAGGAATTGGAACCCTATATGAGAATCAATTTTATGCCCGGAGAAAATTCATTTTACTATAACGACGGAAGTAAAGAGAAAAACGCAACCCAACTCAACTACACCAAAACCATTGCTGCTCTACAAAATGCCTACAAAGCAACAACCAACAAGGAAATAAAACTCCGCTATGCTTACCAAATTGTACGTTTCAACCACTACACCAGAAATTACAAGCAGGCGATTTCGGCTTTCAACACTTTAGTTTCGCCACTTCAGTTGAAATCACCCGTCTATTATTATGCTCTCGACCAAATGGCAGGAGCCCAAAGAGGTCTGAATATGAAAAAAGAAGCCAACTGGAATTTTTTTCAGGTTTTTATGCACAGCCGAAACAAGAAGCAAAATGCGTACACCTCCATGAAATTGTCGAATAATGATGATTTCAAATCCTTGCTTGCTATGGCAAAAACTCCGGAAGAAAAAAACATGGCATACTTCCTCCTAGCATACAACGATTATGGAAATCCTATCCCGTTGATGGAAAAAATGCTCGCCAACAACGCCAATTCCGAAATCCTAAAGGTACTTACCGCACGAGCCATCAACCAAATGGAACGCAGCTATTTGCCTACTTATCCGTATTGCTATCAACAAGAGTGTGATAAAATAAAAGATAAAAGACTACCACTTTATTTTAAAACTTACTACAACGAAGCCGAAGATTACAGCAAACAACTGGAGCAATTCATCGTGAAAACAAAACAAAACTCCAAAGACGAATTTTGGCAATTGAGTGATGCTTACATCAAATTTCTAAATAAGGACTATACAGGAAGCGATAAAATACTGAATCAAATAACAACCCAAGATACCGACTATCTAAAGCAGATTACCCAAATGAAAATGCTGAATGATGTGGTATCTCAACCCAAGATAACTACAGAATTTGAAGAAGTTCTCATGAAAAAATACGGCAGCATATTTACCGAAAAACACCAAAGAAAAGAGAACGAATGGTTTGTAGCTCCTTCTGTAAAGGAATTTTTGACCGATATTTTGGCCAATCGTTATTTCTTGGATCATCAAGATGCCAAATCTTTCTTGTTAAACAATAAACTTTCGGATTTGCAATACAACCCTCATTCCGGTTTGGTAAAACAAGTGGAAGATTTTTACAAAAAAACCAACAAAACAAGTTTTGAGAAGTATATTGCCCAATCCATGGATGATGTAGGAGATACTCAGGCTTTTTTCAATGTTATCTACGGAGACCGAGCCATGCGTTTGGCAGATTTTGCTACAGCAAAATCACTTTACGAAAAAGCCAAAAATTTTGCGGGAATCCCAAGATACGACTGGAGCTACGATGCCGACAAAAAGAAAAGCAACTACAAACCTGATGAATACAATGGTTACAACAATATTTCGAGTCTTGTTTTTGGGCACAATGTTTGGGAGAGCTACCAAAGTCCCGAAAACATCTCCATGAAAGCTGCTGATCTCAGTTATTTCCCTTTCATTAAATCTAAAATGAGTAAGCCTGAGCTCGCCGAAGCCCTTATTCAGCTACAGAAAATAGGCAACGGAAGAGATGCCAAAGCAACACTCGCCAATCAACTCATTGGGAATATACTGTACAACACATCGGTGCTGGGCTACTATCGTCATATTTTTGTAATGGACATCGATAACTCTAATGGTGGAAAATTCAATTTCTACGCCTCGGAATCCGGCAATCCGTACCATTTTTATTATAAAGAATTTGGCTACAGTAGAAACAGCTTGATAGAGCCCGATAATTTTGATTTGGCAATTAATTATTATCAAAAAGCCCTGAACTCATCTAAAGACGATGAACAAAAAGCCAGAATTCTCTTCCAAATGGCAAGTGCCGAGCAAGGAAAGTATTACCAATGGGAAGTCCAACAGCCTAATGATATAAAATACGATGATAAAGAGTACGACTCCAAGCAAAAAGCGTTTCAGACTCATTTGGACAAAACAAAAAACGAAAAATTCCGAACTGCTTTTGCCCAACTTAAGGCTCGATATTCTCATACACAAACCATGAAAGACCTACAGAGCAGTTGCCTGTATTTTGGTTATTATGTGAAGAAATAGGAGTTTAAAACATACAATCATTTAAGGAGCTTTTTGTAAGGCTCCTTTTTTGATAGACAAAGTAACGTGAATCATTTTTCGGATTGTTTTAAAGGTAGACAAATTAAAAATTCACCGATTTTATAAACAAAAACCTTATAACCTCTTAATTCTATAGCCTTATTATCTTACATGAGTTTATTTCAAAACCTTTTCAAATGCTTTTCTTGCAGCTCCTCGAAAATAGACTTCTCCGCAATACTTGTAGCCTAATTTGTCTAATATTTTCAGCATTGCCCGATTATCGAAATTGGTATCTACTTTTATACTGAAAATTCGATTTTGTATAGCCCATTTTTCTATAAACCCAAATATTTTTGTAGCATAACCTTTTCCTGCTGCTTCATCTGCTATTGCTACCCTATGAACAACTATGAAATCTCCGTTGGTTAACCATTTTCCTTCAATTTCATCATAAGCAGGTTCGTTGTTTATGATAACAGCGGCATACCCAATCATTTTTTCACTTTCCGTTAAAACATAGCCTAATTCGTCATCAATATCATTTTTAATGGTTTCAGGATTGGGATACCCATCTTGCCATTGTTTCGAACCTTCATTTTTTCTTCTTATGATGGCTTGCTGAAGAATCTGCCAAACTTCAGCCTCGTCTTCCGAGGTTGCTTTTCTGAAAGTCAATTTTCCTGAATTTTCCATTCTCAAATATAAAAAGATATTTAAGGAGATTGAAAATTAAATGATGAAACACAAAAAAAGCCACCCTTTTCGGGTGGCTTTTAGTATAATATAATATTGATAAACCTTAAAAAAGATTATTCTGCCGCTGGAGCTTCTACTGCCGGAGCTTCTCCTTCTACCACTTCTTCATCTTCATCGGCTGCTGCACCTGCTTTCATAGCGTTTCTAGACATCTTAACAGCTACAACAACTGCATTATCCGGATGTAAGAATGTATAAGCCTCAGTTTTAATATCTCCTACATAAATTTTGTTTCCAATTTTTAGCGGAGTTACATCAATCACGATTTCGTCAGGTAAATTAGCAGGAATGGCTTTCAATCTCAATTTTCTGAAAGATTGTCTTAGAGCACCACCCGCAACAACACCTTTAGCACGTCCCGTAATTCTTACAGGAACCTCCATTACTACTGGCTTATCTGCACTCAACTGATAGAAGTCCACGTGTAAAATTTTATCAGTAATCGGGTGAAACTGAATGTCTTGTAAAACTGCCGGAATAGTTTGCCCATCTACCTCGATAGATACCGTGTGTGCCTCAGGAGTGTAAACCAAGTTTTTGAAAGATTTCTCTTCTGTAGAAAAATTCAAAGGTTCTTTTCCTCCGTAAACAACACAAGGAACTAGTTCAGCATCGCGTAGAGCTTTTGTAGATTTTTTGCCCACGCTTTCTCTTTTTTGTCCTTGAATTGTAATAGATTTCATTTATAAAAATTTAAAATTGTTCTTGTTAAAAGCCCTATATAACGAACTTTGTACTGATGGACTGCTTATGGTGAACCATCTGCATAACCTCAGCAAATAATGGAGCGCAAGATAACACTTTTATTTTAGATGACAAAGCAGTTTTGACAGGAATCGTGTCGGTTACCAAAACTTCGGTAAGTTTGGAGTTTTGAATATTCTCATAGGCCTTCCCGGAGAGAATGCCATGTGTTGCCATCGCCCGAACACTCTTCGCTCCTTTCTCCATGATGATGTCTGCTGCTCTACAAAGTGTTCCCGCCGTGTCTATCATGTCATCTATCAAGATTACGTTTCTTCCTTCTACATTTCCTATGAGCATCATTTCAGCGATTTCGTTGGCTTTTTTTCTTTCTTTATAGCAAATAACCACCTCGGCTCCGAGATGACTGGCATAGTTTTTTGCTCTTTTAGCACCTCCCATATCGGGCGAAGCAATAGTTAAATCCTCAATATTATGAGACAAAACATAATCTATAAAGATAGTAGAAGCATATAGATGATCTACCGGAATTTCAAAAAAACCTTGAATTTGATCGGCATGCAAATCCATCGTCATAATTCTTGTGGCTCCTGCTGCTGTAAGAAGATTGGCAACCAGTTTTGCCCCAATGGGAGCTCTGGGCTTGTCTTTTCGGTCTTGCCTTGCTAATCCGAAGTAAGGGATAACTACCGTAATATTTTTTGCTGAAGCTCGTTTTGCTGCATCTATCATCAGAAGGAGCTCCAATAAATTATCTGCCGGCGGAAAAGTAGATCCTATCAAAAAAACCCTTGCTCCACGCACCGATTGCTCCAAAACCGGTTCAAATTCTCCATCACTAAATTCCTGTATAATGATTTTTCCTAATGTTTGACCATAATGTTTTGCAATATTTTCGGCTAAAACCATACTGGTCCTGGTAGAGAATAAATAACTCGGCTGATTTTCGGACATTTTCGTTTTTTTTAGATGTGCAAAGTTAAAAAAATAAAAACCCACCGAAAAATTTCAGTGGGTTTTTATCTCAATTAATTAATTTAATCTATCTATTTAGGGAAAGTAACTCCGGAATAATTATTCGGATTTACCTGTGGCAGAGTAGATTTGTACTGTGCATTAATAGCTTTGATAAATTCGTTGGCTATTACAGCATATCCTCTACCTGTAAGATGCACTCCATCAAGAGAAAAAGATCCTCCGGTTACAAAATTTGCACTATATTTTACTCCATCAAACTGGAGCCCTGAGGTAGAAGATAATTCAACCATCTTTGCATTGGCATCTACAAATGCTAATTTGAATTGAGTTGCCAGAGATTTTAAGCTAGCATTATAGGCCGTTACAGCTGCTGCTACCCTACCTGCTTCTACCTCTGTTAAAACTTGGGCATCTGTAAGTTGCGTAACAGTACCACCTCCAGCTTTCAAAGCACTGGAAGTTGACAAAAGAATAAAATCCTTAGCGGTTGTTTGTCTGTATTTTGGCAAAGGTGCCGTTTTGTTATCCAAATCCTTGTCTACAATTACCGCTCCGTTGGCTACCGCTCCTGCGGTAAATTTTATCAGTCTTTTTTGGTATTCCGCCTCTCCTATTAAAGATTTATATGCAGCCAATGCAGTATTGTACTGAGCATAAGCGGCATTTAGCTGAGCTGCTTGTGCGGTAGTAAGCCCTGTGATAGGCATTGGTGGAACTGTTGTAAAAAACGGAATTGAAGTAACACTCGGAATATTCGCAATAACGCCTTTAGCATTTCCTGCCGTTAACTGAGTAAGATATTCTTTCATTTTATTTTCGTATACTGCAGGGTGTGTAATATCGTAATAGCCATAAGTCGCAGGATTGATATTACCCGCTGCAGACTGGTCTACACCTACACCTCCACTTGTTGCATAGCTCAATACATCATTATTTCCAATCCATAGAGAAAAGAAAGTAGGTGATTGTGCTACTGCATCTTTAATAGGACTAGCGTTATTACCTATCGCAAATCTTTGATAGTAAGGGTTTAAAGCTCCGTAACCCGAAATTCCCAAATGGAAAGATTTTGCACCCGGAACTCCTAAGTTTTGGTAAGGTGCTCCAGAAGAAACATTATCTAAAGCTGCTGCAGCTACCGATGCTACAGGAGCAAGAGATCCGTTTATAATTTGTAACGTAAGCTTCCCCGGATAATTCGTTTTATCCGTAAACCCTCCTATATTATTAGGTATCATTGGTTGCTTGAATGCTCCACCACCTGCAAGTTTCATTTGCCCTGCAATAATATTGGGATAGGATTCATTTTGTCCATCAGCATATAGTGCATTATCTCTAAAACCTGCTGTCAAAGAATTTCCAAGAGCTACATATCTAGTAAAATCTGCTTCACCTTTGGTTACTGTAACATCTCTTACATCAGTATCGAAATCTGTTTTACATCCTACTGTGAAAAGTAACGATGATATTGCTAAGGTCGATATAAATATTTTTTTCATTGTTCTGTTAAATTAAAAAGGGTTATACGATAGTCCTACACCGAAATAGAAGGCTTTCGATTTTGCCTGTCCGTAGAAGTTGTAATACGCATTGCTTACGGATCTGCTTTGCATCATGGTATAAGCTCCCGATATGTCTAATGCAACTTTATTGAATTTAAATCCAAGACCTCCGGTAATTACGTTGTTGTTAAACGAAGGAGTTTCCGGAATAAAATCTTCATCGGCATACGGAGATTCATCGTGATAGAAACCTAATCTTCCGGCGATAGTATTAGTAATCATATATTGTGTTCCTATACGGTAGGTTTTGGTATCCTTGAAGTTCTTAGGAGATGTAAGCACCGTGTTGTCTGTTTGGTTGCCCACTTTTGCATTGGCAAAATCCAATGTTAATTTATCGTATTTGCTCCACCCATGGTAGTTGAAATCTGCTGAAACCAACCACTTAGGATTTACTTTATAGGTAACACCCACGGTGTATTCGTCTACTAAAGGTAAAGTTGCTTTGAAAGCATCTTTTCCTCCACTCGTAGCCGCTAAGCCCAAGCCCGTATAAAGAGCCGAAGGTATATTGAACGTAGCTGTTCCTTTTTTGGCTTCCATATCTACCTTAGAACGATAAGCAATGCTCACATCTAATTTTTCGGTAGGACGAAGATAAACGCCCAAACCATACCCTGAACCATGAGCGGTTTCGTCGTTTAAGTTCATTGTTCCTCCCAATTGAGTAACCGCTTTTGTCCAATCTACCATTCCTTTAGCATAGATAAAACTAGCTCCCACCGAAGCCCATTTCGCAACTTTTATAGACATCATCGGCTGAAAATAGAAACCTTTCAACTCCATTTTTTGTACAATTTCTTTACCTGCCCAGTTGTCGTCCCACTGAATAGTACTCCCAAAAGGAGTGGCAAAACTAAAACCTAAGGTGAGCGGCTCTACAGGCCGGTAAGTTATTGCAGCATAAATAGGCGTCCCCATAGGGCTGTTGGTATCATAAGACTGTAGCGTATTCAGATTTTGGTAGGTAACTGTAGATTTTACACCGAAACCTCCCATCGCCACACTTAGCTTGCTGGGAATAAAAGAAATTCCTGCAGGGTTGAAAAATGCAACACTCGCATCTTCGGCATGAGCACTGGTATGTGCCATTGCCAACTGTTTAACGCCTTGCAGAGAAACTCTAAATCCCCCGGCGTATGTACATACACCTGCCAAAAGAGCGGTGGATATTAAAATTTTTTTCATAATCATTAAAGTTGATAATTTATTTAAAAACCAAATATAAAATTTATTTAAACATAAAAGGCAATTTTCATCAAAAAAAATTAAACATTTAAAATTTCTATCATTATGTTTAAACCAAAAATAGAATTAAAATTACATTCAATTATCTGGTTATAAGAAATTTAAATAATAACATATATTCCTAAAACCCAGTAAAACAATTATATGTTTAACATTAAACATTTTACCAAATAAGTTTATTTATTAAATTTTCTAAAATTATATGATTCGCATAGTATTTAGCTTTTTATTATATATTATATAAAGAATAGGAAGGATTTGTTTAATTCTCGAATTTACAAAGTTATAAAGTTACGACATGGCGTTATTCCGCAAAGTGTGTAAGTTTAGAGTTGGTTTCTAAATCTGATCCTTAGTATATATATACTCTTGTACCTACACCCTGTTTGCGTTTTTTTTGATGAGTTTTACCTATTTCTGTGGCAAGCCTCGTAAATTCTTTTGAAAAATTGTTTACCTTTGGTTGAATTAATTTGAGTACGGAATGCCTGATTTTCTTCATGCCGATAAGCATCATTTTTCCGAAGAGGAACTTCAATTAGATGAACAAATTCGTCCGCAGAGTTTTAAAGATTTTGCCGGACAGCGTCAAACTTTAGAAAATCTGGAAGTATTTGTGGCTGCAGCTAAAAACAGAAATGCTGCTTTGGATCATGTTTTACTACACGGTCCACCCGGATTAGGGAAAACCACTTTAGCCCATATTATTGCTCATGAATTGGGTGTTAATTGCAAAATTACTTCCGGACCTGTCTTGGATAAGCCCGGAAATTTAGCCGGTCTTCTTACCAATTTGGAAGAGAACGATGTTCTTTTTATCGATGAAATCCACCGGCTTTCTCCCGTGGTGGAAGAATACTTGTATTCAGCAATGGAGGATTATAAAATCGACATTATGCTGGAAACCGGGCCAAATGCCAGAAGTGTACAAATAAGCCTCAATCCTTTTACTTTGGTAGGAGCTACCACACGCTCCGGGATGCTTACCAAACCTATGTTGGCAAGATTTGGAATCCAGTCTCGATTAGAGTACTACACAACAGAACTTCTCGGAATGATTATTGAGAGAAGTGCACGGGTTTTAGGAGTAAAGATTTATGAAGATGCTGCAATGGAGATTGCCCGAAGAAGTCGCGGCACTCCAAGAATTGCAAACGCTCTACTTAGAAGAGTGCGAGATTTTGCAGAAATAAAAGGAAACGGCGAAATAGAAATAGAAATCACCAAGTACGCCCTCAATTCACTAAAAGTAGATGAACATGGCTTAGATGAAATGGATAACAAAATCCTACGTACCATGATAGAGAACTTTCGAGGAAGAGCCGTAGGCATCAGTGCATTAGCAACATCTATCGCCGAAAATCCCGAAACTTTGGAAGAAGTGTATGAACCTTTTCTGATTCAGGAAGGCTTCATTATCCGAACGCCACGAGGACGCGAAGTAACGGAAAAAGCCTATAGACACCTAAAAATATCTGTCCCCAAAAAACCTAATGAATTGTTTTAAATATTTTTAAATGAAATTTTTGATTCAGCTTCTATGTATCTCTATTTCCTTTGCTTCTTTTGCACAAGAAAAAGAGGATTGGTTAGCTTTTTATAATCAGGACAGTACTAAAATTGGATTTAAAGATACCAAAGGAAACGTAAAAATTGAAGCTCGATTCCAACCCTTTATGACCCAGCAGGTCTTCAGAAATGTAATTGCCGTTCAGGAAACTGTTTCCGATGGAAAAACAGAATGCTATTATCTCAACAAAAACGGGAAAAAATTTGGAAAAGACAGTCTCTATGTTTTCGATTTTGAATATGCTTCCGAAAAAGAAGAAAAAATTAAATTTCGGGATCCCAAAACCGATAAAGTGGGCTTTTTCGATATTCAAGGAAAAGTTGTAATACCTGCTGAATACAATGATACTACAGATTTTAACACCGGAATTGCCATAGGCATAAAAGGAGCTGAGAAAAAACGATGGCACAAAGATTCCCAACATCAAAACTGCGACCATTGGTCTTGGGTTGGAGGAAAAACAGTCGCCATTAATGCCAAAAACCAAGTTCTTTTCGAGGTTCCCAGCACCAAAGATCTCTCCTATACCATTGATTATTCTAAGTTCGAAATCAACAAAAAAGTAGATAACGAAATTTATACTTCCTACCAAGCAAGCGATGGCAACACCT
Source organism: Cloacibacterium sp. (assembly GCA_017995195.1). Classification (GTDB taxonomy): domain Bacteria; phylum Bacteroidota; class Bacteroidia; order Flavobacteriales; family Weeksellaceae; genus JAGOJI01. Next base: position 27,160 of record JAGOJI010000004.1, on the reverse strand, counting down.
ATTCATTCTACAGTCCCGAGAGAGATTTCAAAAAATGGTTTGAAAATCAATTTTTACCTGATTTCAGGAAAAACAAAAAAATTCTGCCTGTTTATTACTTCGATTTAATTTCCGTGAGTGATAACGATGATCCTCAATACCCAACCGTTTGGAAAAATCATCATAAAAAAGAATTTATCAGCCGCCATGCAAAAAGAATTGATGCATATTTCACCCATTTTTTAGAGAAAAAGCTCTCATTAAGCTACTTTGCATCAACACTTACCAATGCTCTTTATTATGCTGAAAACATCCGCCCAAAAGAAGATTTGAGCAAAAACATCTGTATTTCTTTCCATTTTAGCAAGGGAAATTTTGAAAACCAGTATCACTTCGAATTTACTAAAATCGGAGAACAATTTTACCTGACCAGCGTACCGGAATAAGCACATTTATGCTCGCAAAGGCGTTGTGACTTAGTAAGAAAATTTCTTATTTAATGAATGAACGATTGATTACCAATAAGTGAATGAATCCCAAATTTACATTAACTCAACACTCTCTAAGATTCCAAATGCTTACCCAGAAAATACAGTCCCTTCAATGTATGAAGGCGGTCTCCTACGTGGATTTTAGAAGTTAAAGGCTGATATACAGGACTTACTCCGCCTGTAGCAATTACATAACAGTCGTCTTTCACTTCCTCGTTTACCCGATCTATAAAACCTTCTACCATACCCAAAAAACCATAAACCATACCACTTACCATACACGAAACAGTATCGTGCCCTAATACAGTTTTAGGTTTTATCAATTCTATTTCGGGAAGCTGGGCGGTTTGCTGCACCAAACTGTTGAGCGAGGTAATGATTCCCGGTGCAATAATAACTCCCAATACCTCTCCTCTTTCGTCTATACAACTTACGGTAAGGGCGGTACCGAAATCAATAATCATTTTTTTTCTGTTTCTGGGGTAGAGTTCATGAGCAGCAACCATATTGGCATAAATATCTGTTCCCATCTGGCTCGAATGGTGACTAACACCTGAGGGTGTCGTTCTATAAACCAAAACAGGGTCTACATCGTGAATTTTTTGTAAAGCACTTTTTACAGTATTGGTAAGCTGCGGAACCACCGAGCCTATAATTATTTTGTCCACTTCCTTCACCTCTACTTCATAGGTATGATAGAATAACATGAATTGAGAATATAGCTCATCTCTCGTGCGATAAGGCTTGGTGTTGATGACCCAAGTAAGTACACATTCATCATCTTTGAATACTCCAAACCGGATATTGGTATTGCCTATGTTAACTACGATACTATTCATTTTATACTTACTTGTTATTAACCTCAACAAAATTATCCTCCATATTTACATCTGCTAATCTTTGGCTGAAATCAATTCCCATTAATAATAATTCTTTTTTACTAAAAGGAATGGTAAGGGTGTATTCTTTGGCGGTCCAGTTCCAGTAATCCAAGGTTTTAAAGTCTCCAAAAAAATCTTTTGTTTTCGGGGTTCTCATCATATTAAGAGGAATATGATAGTTGAACACTTTCTTGTCTTTGGTAACAACCGAAAAATCTATAGGCATAGGCACTTCTCCTTTGTTTGAAAGCACTACAGTAGTGGAACGGTCTGCGTATTTTACCTCTTTTATAGCATAGTCGATGGTTTTGGTAGTATTAATCCAATAATGATGAAACCATTTTAAATCCATTCCGGAAATTTTCTGAGCAATATGAAGAAAGTCTCTTTCTGTAGGGTGCTTCATTGCCCAATCGATATAGTACTGGCGTAGAGCCTTTGCCAGATTATCTTCTCCCATAATATAGCCTAAGCCTACCAAATACAACTGCCCTTTGGTATACGATGCTACGCTATATGACCTACCACTATCATAATGATCTGCTAACCAAGATGCCGGTGCTTCCTCTCCCGACTTGGCAAAATTTACATAACGTTGTATAGATTTTACAAAAGGATTAGGCAGAGGCTCAGCCGGAGGAAAAAGTTGATACATCACATCATCTTCGGCATAAGAAGTAAAGCCTTCGTCCATCCAATGCCTCATGCTTTCATTGGTTGCCAACATCTGCTGATACCAAGAGTGGGTCCCTTCATGAACCATTAATCCTACTAATCCCTCCAAATCTCTTCCTTCTCCCAACATTAGTGTACACATACCGTACTCCATTCCTCCATCTCCTCCTTGTACAAAGCTATAGCTGGGATATACATATCTACCGTACTTGGCATTCATAATCTGAAAAAACTTGACTGCATAGGGTTTTGCTTGTTCCCAAAGTTTTGTTTTTTCGGATTTTTGATACACAAAATAAAGTTTCGGTCCATCGGGAACCAAAGATTCTTCTACCTGAAAATCGGGATCTGCCGCCCATGCGAAGTCAAGAATATTTTGTGCCGACCATTTCCATAGTGTTTTGTTATTTTTATCTGCTTTTATTTGAGGATTTTCCGTATACCCCTTTACTTCATGAGCGTTTTCCAGCGTTCCTCCTGCTCCTATCACATAATCTTTATCAATACGAATGCTAATATCAAAATCAGCAAAGGGTGCATGAAACTCCCTTCCGATATAATCGAATGTCGCCCAACCATCGTAGTCGTACTCGGCAATTTTAGGATACCATTGCGTCATGGAAAGTTCTATTCCCTCTCTGTTGTTTCTACCGCTTCGTCGGATTTGTTTGGGTACTACTGCATCCCAGTCCATACTGAAGTACGTTGTAGAATTGGGTTTAATAGATTCGTTGAGATATACTTTGAGAATGGTTTCCTGTACTTCAAACTTCACGTCTTTTCCATTGTGCTTTATCCAATTTATTTTTTGGTTTCCTTCCTCGTTTTTGGGAATACTTGCCAACCTTGAAACCAAATCCTTACCTACTCTTTCTGCCAAACGAGAATCGGCATTATTTCCTTGATTCCTAACCCTTTGATCCATCATAGAATTGGGTTTAAAAGCATTCCAATACAAATGGAAATACACTACGCTTAACTCATCCGGCGAATTATTGGTATACTGGATATTTTGCTTACCGTGGTAAGTATAATTCTTAGCATCTACATCAATATCCATAGTATATTTTACGGATTGCTGATAGTAGGTTTTCTGAGCCGAAAAAAAGCTCGATAGCAATCCAAAAAAAATGATCATCAAAATTTTCTTCATTGTTTTTTCTTTTATTTTTTCTTTCCAATAATTTTTTTGATAATTAAAATACTTGCTCATAGGTATTGCCTTATATTATTTTCGAAAATTAAGATTTTTTATTTAGAAACCATATACTTTTTGTAATTTTAATGATTTCATTATTTTTAATAAAATCCGAATCTTCTGCTTTGTATAAAAAAACCACCTAAATAAGGTGGTTATATGTTGATATAAATAATATTTTTTTTCAGAATCGAAATTCCTATGTAACTCAAATTAGTTAGATAAAGAATTGGTATTCAATACTCTTTTTGCGAATCTATACCTTGCTCCCCAATATTTTTCGTTGAGTGAAGATATGGTAACCCCTTTGGACGAAGAAGCATGAATAAATTTAATTTCTCCCTCCGGTGTAATATCCTGAACAATACCTACATGCGAAATTCTATTTCCCCTTGTCTGAAAAAACACCAAATCTCCTTTTTCTAAGTTTTCTTTTTCTATACGTTCTCCTTCTTGTGCTTGTGCTGCGGCCACTCTTGGCAGACCAATCCCTACAGAGTTCCCATATACATTAAGCACAAAAGCCGAACAATCTATACCTCTCTTGGTAGTTCCTCCCATTCTGTAAGGAGTCCCAAGGTAAGTACTGGCTTCACTCAAAATCCCGTCTATGGTTTGTGTCTTTTTTATTTCTGCTTCTATAGCAAGCATTCTTTCCTTTTCTTCGGCCTTTACAACAATTGTTTTTACAATTTTCTTTTTGTCTATTGTAAGTTCATTTTTAATGTCCGAAAAATCATCATTTAGGTTTACCGATGCCTGTTTGGCATCAGTTTTGTATATAATAGGTTTAGAAACCACATAGTTAGACACACACGATTGTAGAGAAAATGTCGCTAATACAGCGAAAGCGTAAAATAAGACTCTTTTCTTCATAATATAGTAGTTTGTTTAATGTAGATGCTTTCAATTTCTGCATCAAAACAGGGCAAAAGTATTAAAGCACTCACTAAACTTTTGTGACAAATATCATAATCAAGTTTTTTTTAACATTTTTTAACATTTAGAAGGCAAATGTTAAAAAAAAATCTCTGCAAGCACCTATTAAACGGAAACTCTGCAGATTTTTTGTTTTAAGATATTTTAACAAAAATATTTGAATCCTGTAATAATTGATTACAATTATATAATAGTACTCTGAGGACATAGGGCATAAAGACATCAAGTTGTATGTAGCGATTTTCTAAAAAAAGATTAAATTTGTTTAAACATCTAACATGAAAAAACTAAGCCTACTCTTGGTACTAATAACGAGCCTTGCTTTCGGGCAAAAAATAAGCAACGATTTACACGGCTATTACAAAGCAGAAAGTGATACCCTGCTCTATTCCTATTTCGCCTTTGATGGAAACGGAAAGGTAGATATTACGGGATTGGGAAAAGGAGACTTCTTTCGGAAGGGTGACTCTCTAATCATCTATCCCGATAAAAGTATTTTTAAATTTAAAATAGAAAAGAACAAACTAAGAGGCACATCGGACTGGGTAAAAAACGGAACTTGGATAAAACGAGACACTTTAATAGAAAATCATAGAAAAGACCCAAATTTAGCCCAAAAAAGAGCAGAGCTTTTAGCAGAATATTACCAAAAAAATAATGGCAAAACAGATTTCGCCCTGTTTTTTGACGAATCTGAAATAAAAGAACGTTATAACATGATTAGTGATCTCTGTACCAGAGGACTTCCCAAAGCCTGTCTTGAGGTTTTCGGAATGAAAATAGCAGACGATATGGGCGGAGTAAGTGCTATACTTTCCGGAAAAACCAATAAAAATATGGTTGAAAATCCCGATATTGTAGCTTTAGGCAACAAAATCGTAGATATGGGAGAGGAAGAAGGACATACAGCATTGGGAACTTACTACTACACCATAGGACAGAAAGAAAAAGCCTATACAGAGTGGGACAAAGCCATACAAAAGGGCAGCATGAGAGCTTCTATGGCTCGATTAGGGGCAGAATTTCAAGAGGAGGAAGCCAAAGCTCAAAAAGAAAAAAAGAAAAAACCACTTCCTAAAAAGAAGAAAAAATAACTACAAAAACTGTAGTTATTTATCAACTTAAAACCTGTATCCTGCGGAGACACCTAACTTGAAGGAGAAGTTCTGTGCAAGCGTTGCATGATCCGGAACTATAATATTTCGCCCAATACCGGCACTGGCTTCAAAAGTGAATCCTGAATACTGTACCCATTTTCTTCCACCACCAAAACCCAATCCAAAAGTGGAATAATTGGGAGTGGTAGGAGTATAGGAAGCATCGGAGGTATCATGTTTTCTATTGGCGTATATCCCAAAACCTTCAAAGAAAAATCCGGAAGCCATAGGCTCAAAATAATATCTCACATAGGGCGAAATATAATAATTGAGACTGGTAGTAAGGATTTTGTCGCTCGCTGTGTTTTTATAAGGAACCATTACACTTATACCTGCACCTACGCCATCGCTTACAATTCTTTCGTATCCTATTTCGGTTCCGTAAATCAATAGGCTTAGGGCATTAACCTTTATTTCGTTTGTACGATCAGGCGAAAGTCTTCCGTAATCGCTTCTATACTGACCAAAGGAAAAAGCGGAGGCCAATAAAAAGAGAAATATCATTTTTTTCATTTTAAAACTATTATTGTTGTACAAACTACTACTAAAAATATACCAAAGATAATATAGAGCGTACAGGAGTGAGGGCGTAAAGATGTAAAGGCATTTAAACTTTATTTGATAAAATGCATAAATTTACAACGGCTTACGCCTTCACACCCAACTTACAATGTTAAAAACGGGTTAAAATACCCCAATGTATTTTAGTTTCGTTGAACTGAATAGGATTTCCGGAAGAAGTTCCGTTGGAGATTTGGAAGCTCATAAGCCCAATAGGTAAAAAAAAGTTGAAACCCATCCCAAAACTATACAGTTTAGAGCGAAGATTGGAAATACCATGAAGAAGTCCATACTGAACAAAAACATCAAAAAATGCCTGTCGATTCACTAAGTAACGGTACTCTGCACCACCAAAAGTATACCAGTCCCCCAGCAAAGAATTCTCGTTAAACCCTCTGAAACTGTTCCAACCTCCAATTCTGAAGAGTTCGTTGGTTGAAAGTTCGGCTTGAGTAGTAAGAAAAGCCGTCTCGGATTTCATATTCAAATAATGGTTTCCCACGAGTTGAAAGTTTCGTTCTGCCAATAAAAAATAGCGAGATTGCCCTATCTTTTTTCCCGATTGGGCATAAGATGTCTTCAACCAATCACCTTCCAGCCGAAGGTGAGTTTTGTACAGAAAAAGTTCGATATCGGTAGGTTCGGAAAATTCGTACCACAAGCCCAAACCTTTTTTATCATAACCTTGTCCCTGAGTGTATTGACCTGCTAAAATCGATGAAACTTCAAAGTTGGCTCTTATCCCTATTTTCTGCCGATAAGAGATTTGGTAATACAGAGAAGGTAAAATCTTAACATTTGCAAAAGTAGAATCTTGCCGGAATACATTAATATGTGTGTTGATCCCGATATTGGATTTCAAAAGGTAAGGTATATCGGTTTGCAAATCGAAAGTTTGCCCACGATCGGGATTTCTCTGCCAAAAAATGGAAATTTTCTCAAAGCCATTCAGGAGGTTTTTGAAATCTACATGAGCACTTCCATTCAGAGAAAATTTATCTGACTCGTTGTTGCCAAAGCCCAAAATTCCGTCAAAAGTATTGCTCTTTTTCTTTTTTAGAAATAGATATACTTGGGTAGAATCTCGGGTAAAAAGTGTTTGAGGAGGCTTTTCGAGTAAAACAAATGGGTGACTCGTGAGCCTTTGGTTGATTGCCAGAATGTTTTTGTCATCATAAACTGCTCCTCGAAATTCTTTTTCTAAATTTTTAACAAATCTTCGAGGGACTCTCTCATAGCCCTTCAGTACAAAACCATCTATTTTCCTTTGTTGATGAGCAACAACATGAATTTCAACAACAGGAATCTTATTCTGCATTCCCAAATATTGGGTTCTTACCCTGTTAAAAGCAAAGCCTTTTTCCCTATATTTTTGATGGATTGCTCTTTTTAAAGAATCTAAGTTATGGGTAACAAATTCTTTTTTTAAGGATAGAAATTCCGACAAAGAGTCTGAAATTTTTACCTGTGCCTTATTATAATTTTCCCCTTTATCGTAAACAATCCGAGTAGTTTTCCCTTCTTTTTTCACCTCTTTAATCTGAGTAAAGAAATGGGAATTTTCTACTAAAGAATCCAAAAATTTTATTGCTTGGGCAGAATCTTTCATTACTTTTTTTTGCTCCGTTTGGATATCTATCAGCCAAAACTCCTTGTGCTGTGCAGAAAACCCTGCACAGATAAACAAAAATAAAATAGTGAGTTTTTTTTTCAAATTAAAAAAATAAGAATAATCAAAAATAGATGATTTCTTATCCGAATAAGCAATATACAACAGAACTATCGGTATAAAAATGCTGTGTAGAGATTACAATTGGTTGTATTTTTTCATTAAATTTTCAAAGAATTTTTGGGGAAGTATCTTCTTTAAAGGCACTCCTATTTTTTGTCCAAACTTCCCGAAATAATAATGGGGTTTTAGGGTCTTTTTTAACAGCAATTGCTCCACATACAAAGCCACTTCATCTGGTTCCGTTCCTTCGTCTACATGAGCGTTCATTAGGCTGTACACCTTTTCGAACGTTTTCCGGTAAGGCTCTGAAACAGGTGTTTTGATTCTGTGATTGGCAATATTGGTTTTAATATCACCCAAATGCAACGAAGTTACCTGAATACCCCAAGGCAAGAGCTCATATCTTATAGCTTCCGTCACCTTATCCAATGCTGCTTTAGATGCCGAATAAAAGCCTCGGAAGGGCAAGCCCATCTCACTACCAATACTGGAAATATTGATGATTTTGCCTCGTTTTTGGTTTCGCATTTCGGGCAAAACACCTTGGGCAACTTGTACAGCTCCCACAAGATTGAGGTTGAAAAGATGTAATATTTCTTCTTTTGAAGAGTCTTCCACAGCTCCTACCATGCCCATTCCGGCATTATTGATGAGTACATCAACAGATTTTTCTTTTTCTAAAATCTTGCCAATGGCATTTTCAATTTGAACTTTCTCGGTAATATCTACAGAAATACTCTCAAAAAAAGGACTTTCTACTATTTTCCTGCTCAGTCCGTACACCGAATGTCCTTTTTTACCTAAATGTTCTGCCAAAGAAAAACCTATTCCCGAAGATGTTCCTGTAATAATAATGGTCATTTTTAATTTGATTTTTGGAAACTACCTAAATATGATATATACGTAACTTAATTAAGAACTATTGTGTATTCTTAAAAGTTACCGAATCAAAATCTTCCCAAAAATTGGGATAAGATTTTTCTACTACCTCCGAATTCTGAATATCAATCGTGCCTACCAAAGCATAAGGAGCAAAGCTCATTGCCATGCGGTGGTCGTTGTAAGTAGCAATAGAGATGGTTGATTGAGGTGCTACAAACGCTGTAGAAGTAATGCTTTCTCCGGTAATTTCTGTTCGCATACCTATTTTTTCCAGCTCGTTCTGCAATGCGACCAATCTATCCGTTTCTTTTACCTTTAGAGTTGCCAGCCCAATGATATGAAAAGGAATCTTGAGTGCCGTTGCTGTTACTGCAATAGTTTGGGCAATATCCGGACAGTTATTCATGTTCAATTCTATGGTAGGAGGAAACTGGAAGTCTTTTTTTGGAAAAAGCAAAACTTCATTTTCACTAAAACGGGTTTCTACCCCAAAAATTTCCTCATAAATTTCACTAATTATGTGATCTCCTTGTAGCGAATTTTTTTTGAAAGTTCTAAGGCGTATCGGCTCTCTCCCAATAGCAACCAAAGAATAAAAATAAGAGGCAGAAGACCAATCGCTCTCTACATAAAGAGTTTTGTTGAAATTATTTTTTTCATCAGAAAAATTTTGAATCCATATTGTATTGCCTACAAAGCTATTCTCAACACCTATTTCCTTCAAAAGAGCCAAAGTCATTTCTAAATAAGGACGTGAGGTGATTTCTCCCAATAACTCTACTTCTAATCCGTTTTTTAATTTACCGCCAATAAGCAGCAAAGAAGTAATGAATTGTGATGAAATATGAGCAGAGATTTTCACATGATTTTTCTCTATTTCTTCTCCTCTTATTTTCAGCGGCGGAAAACCTTCGTTTTCCATATATTGAATATCTGCTCCCAACGCTCTCAAAGCATCTACCAAAGGCTGGATAGGACGCTGCTTCATGCGTTCGGAACCTGTCAAAACAACCTCTTTCTCGGGCTGAATCGCAAAGTAAGAAGTCAGGAATCGCATAGCGGTTCCTGCGTGGTGTATATCAACCACTTCCGATGCTTCGGACAGAGCTTTCTGCAAAAGATAAGTATCTTGAGCGTTGGATATATTTTTTATTTCGATGCCTTCAAAAAGTTGTTTCAAGATAAGCAATCGGTTCGATTCACTTTTTGAACCTGTAATTTGAATGGTTTGGTTCGGAATCAGTTTTGTTTTGTTTAAAAGCATGGAAATTATTTCAGTTTTTCGTTGTTGGCGTGTCTATCGGCATCTCGCTCGGTTTTTATTTTCATTTTTTTGTCGAAAGCAGCTTGCAAATCAACACCCGTTTGGTTGGCAAGGCATAAGGTAACAAACAAGACATCGGCAAGTTCTTCTCCCAAGTCTTTGGAGCGGTCACTTTCTTTCTCCGACTGCTCTCCATAACGCCGAGCTATAATTCGTGCTACTTCTCCTACTTCTTCTGTAAGCATTGCCATATTGGTTAATTCATTGAAATACCGAACGCCAATAGTTTTTATCCACTCATCTACCTTTTTTTGTAAAGAATTGATTTCCATTTTGTTAGCGAAAATATTTTTTTTCAAGATTTGATATTGATTTTAGAGTACTGCTTATAAAGAATTGTTGCAATTGCACAGGTCTATTGGTAAGCTCCTAAACTTGGCAAGGAAGTTCTACTCATTCCCTTAATATCTAAAGGAACCTGCTGTGCCGTTGCTACTTTTCCTTTAGCCTTCGCCGGCGAAGATTCGGCTATTCTCAGGTTCATTTTTTCGGTATAGAAATTCAAAAATTGAGGATCTTGATTCTGAATAGAATTGACAATCGCCGTATTCCCGTCCCAACTATATCCCGAACCTACAGCAAAACGGATAAGTGAGTTTTCGAAAAGATAATTAAAAACTTGTCCGCTGGTTGGCTTAAATTCAATAGCGTTGCTGGCATGCGTATAAGCAATGGAATTTTTAAAACTCAATACCAAAGAAGCCGTTTCGGTAACTCCGCTATTGTTTTTCCAGTCATTTTGGGCATAAATTGCCAATGCCGAAGTAGCAGCCAAATCCCAATAATTTGCCAAAGTAGTGTGCAAAAATTCGTAATTTCCACCTTTAAAAATGCCTATATTGGCTCGTCCACAATTGTTCATGACTAAATTTTCGGCATATACCTTCGCATTTATCCCATAAATACCATAATCCTGAAAGGTATGAACAATGGTATTTTTGATGTTTGCCGTAGCATGGTTGAGCGACAAGCCTGTAGTTCCGCCAAAAACTCTAGCATAATTCATATTCAACAAGGCTCCTTTTTCGAGCGAAATTCCGTTCCAGTTTTTAGGTAAAGTATCATATCTTGTTTCGTTTCTCTCACCACGCAGAACTACTTCAGCATTTAGTTTTCCATTCACATTCAATGAGGCATTTTTGCCTATTTTCAGCCCACTATTTTTCATAAAATACACCTTAGTTCCTTGTTCTATATTCAAAGAAACTCCATCGGCAATACTGAGTTCACCTAAAATAATTTTGACTTTGGTGCTATCCCAAGTAGTATTGGCACTTATGATTTTGGGCTGATCGGCAGTACTCACAAAAAACTCAGCATCTTGAACCACCGAAAGCAAGGTTACGTGTTGCTGCCCCGCCGGATTTGCAAATAAAATCCTATCTTTTGCAATAGCCTGTGTAGCCGTAGAATTGGGAGCTATTTCTATAAAAATAAGCAAGCTGTCTTTTGCCCGAAGCGGTATATTTTCAAAGTTATAACCTGCTTTCCCATCTATATTTATTCTGTACTGCGAAGCTGTACCCTGTTCCAAAAAAATCTTGGGAATCCGCACATCTTTATCTTCCTTATTGTATACTTTGAGCATATAAGTTTCGGAGCGAACTTGATTGTAGACTGTATCGCAAAGAATGGTGTCTTTGGAAAATCTAAGAGCCTGAGAAGGAGCTTGAAAGTCAAAATTATCTCTGTTGCACGAAACAATGACAAAAAACACCCAAAAAAGCAGTCCAAAAATCAGTTTCGGCTTCATGAAGTAAAGGCTTATATAATTCAACCCAAAACTACACAAATTTTTCTACAACCAAAAGTCTGTGAAAAATATTAAATAAGAATTTGCAGATTAAAAAAATATGATTACTTTTGCAATCTAAAATTTAGAACAAAAAGCGTGATCCATTACTAACGCTGATTACAATAAATTTAAATAAACTTTAAAATGAAAAAGGATATCCACCCAAGCAATTATAGATTAGTTGTATTCAAAGATATGAGTAACGACGAAATGTTTCTTTGCAAATCTACTACAGAAACTAAAGACACCATTCAGTACGAAGGTGCCGAATACCCTTTGGTAAAAATGGAAATCTCTTCTACTTCTCACCCATTCTATACAGGTAAGGTGAAATTGGTTGATACCGCAGGTAGAGTTGATAAATTCATGAACAAATACAAGAAATTTGCTAAATAATTAAGCAGATTTTCATCTCAATAAAAAAGCCTTTCGAGAAATTGAAAGGCTTTTTTCGTGTACATTGGCAAGTATTTAATATTTTTGCTAAAATTTGAGCCAATGCTTTCTCACAACAATAGCCCATTCTCTTCTATTCTCGATAACGATTTTTACAAAATCACCATGCAATGTGCTGTGGTAAAACTTTTTCCCGATGACCGAGTAAAGTATGAATTCATCAACCGAGGAAAACATTTCTTCCCCGAAGGTTTTGCAGAAGAGCTACAAAAAGCAGTAAACAACATGGCTCTTCTCCACCTAACTAAAGAAGAAAAAGAGTTTCTGAAAAAAACTTGCCCTTACCTCAACCTGCCTTATCTTGATTTTTTAGAAGGTTACCATTACGACCCTTCGGAAGTAAAAATAAAACAAATAGGGAATAATCTTGAAGTTACAGTAGAAGGATTTTGGTACCGTACTATTCTTTGGGAAGTACCTTTGTTGGCTCTGATAAGTGAGTTGCACTATGAAATGAACCATATGCAGCGACAGTCTAACGAGGAAATTATCAACAAAACCTTAGAAAAGACCCGTCAACTCACAGAATTAGGGGTTAATTTCGCTGAATTTGGCACAAGAAGAAGACATTCCTACAAAGTACACCGCATGGTAATGGAAGCACTTACGAGACAGAGCAATTCTACATTCATAGGTTCTTCCAATGTACATTTGGCAATGGAATATGGAGTAAAACCTATCGGCACGCATGCCCATGAGTGGTTTATGTTTCACGGAGCTATGTACGGTTTTAAGATGGCAAACGCCCTTTCCTTAGAGCATTGGGTAGATGTGTACAGAGGAGACTTGGGAGTAGCCCTATCGGACACCTATACTACCGATGTGTTTTTTCAGCAATTCGACAAGAAATTTGCGAAACTTTTTGATGGAGTACGACACGATAGCGGCGATCCTATTGAATTTGCCAAAAAAACTATTAAACACTACGAAAAACACGGCATTAATCCCCTGTTTAAATACATTATATTTTCCGATAATTTGAATTTGGAAAAAGTATCCGAAATCACCAAAGCCTGTAGAGGAAAAATAGGCATTTCGTTTGGGATAGGAACCAACTTAACCAATGATGTCGGACTAACGCCAATGAATATTGTAATGAAACTCACAGGGGTTTTGGGAGCCAATAATGAATGGATTCCTACCGTAAAACTTTCCGACGAAAAAGGAAAATATACAGGAGAACCCAAAATGATAGAACTGGCAAAAGAAGTTCTCCGTATAAAATAAAGCTCCGATTAAAAAACTCAATATGGCAAAATCACTAAATATTTTTGTTGCTTTAATAACCAGTTACATTCTCTTTTTTAGTTGTGAAAAAGAACAAAAAAGAACATCTGTCCCTAAGCCAGAGCTTGCAAAAGAAATGGCAACTCCTCAAAAAGATACGCTCCATATTGTGGCTGTAGGAGATATAATGATAGGTTCAGCGTTCCCATCAAAAGCCTATTTACCAAAAGATGACGGAATTAGAAGTTTTGATAAGGTTAAGGAATATCTAAAAGGTAATGTTGTTTTCGGCAATCTTGAAGGCTGTTTTTTAGACCAGGGAGATTCCGAAAAATGTAAAGACCACCACAAAAAGAGTAATGTAGTAACTTGCTACGCTTTTAGAATGCCAACCCGATACGGTAAAGTCATCAAAGACGCAGGTTTCAATACCCTAAGCATTGCCAACAACCACGTAGGCGATTTTGGTAACGCAGGAAGAAAAAAAACCGCCGAAATTTTAGATGATTTGAATATTCACTACGCCGGACAAACAGAAAAACCTTACGATATTTTTGAAATAGAAGGTGTAAAATATGGTTTCTGTGCCTTTGCCCCAAACAAAAATACGGTTTCCATCAACAAAATTTCGGAAGCCCAAGAACTGGTAAAAGATCTGAAAACGAAATCGGATATTGTTATCGTCTCTTTCCATGGAGGAGCCGAAGGAGCAAAACATACCCGAGTTCCTAAAACAAAAGAGATTTTTTATGGTGAAAACAGAGGAGATGTACATCATTTTGCTCATTCGGTGGTCGATGCAGGAGCAGACATTGTTCTGGGACACGGTCCGCATGTAACACGGGCAGTAGAAGTATATAAAGATAAGCTGATTGCTTATAGTTTAGGAAACTTCAATACCTACGGTAAGTTTAACCTTAAAGGTCCCAATGGAATTGCTCCTATTCTGGACATTAAAGTAGACAGGAAAGGTAATTTTCTTTTCGCCCATGTTATTTCTACTAAACAAACCAAATCAGCAGGACTTCAAATAGATGAGAATGCTCAAGCCTTTAAAGCGATTAAAGAATTAACTTCTTTAGACTTTCCTAACAATGCTCTTCTCTTTACTGACAATAAAATTTTGCTCAACACAAAAACCTAAACGAACTTGAAATCATTGAGGTTGAACAATTACAGAATCCGAATTTTAAGTCATTAATAATAAGTATATTGTACTTTATACAAGACTTTATATATAATCGACTCATTATAGTTTGTTATTAAAGAAAAACGATGTCATCATGTTTTTGGGGGTTGTATTATAATTTTACTAAATAGATAATAATTTTCTACAAAAAAATCCCTATTCATTTTTTTAGAATAGGGACTTTGATATTTAATAATAAAGAAAATTTACTTTTCTTGTAATTTAATCAGGTTGAGTGCAGATCCTGCTTTAAACCATTCTATTTGTCCTGCATTGTAGGTATGGTTAGCCATAATATTTTCTTTACTTCCATCAGCATGAACCAATTCCAGCGTCAATGGTTTTTCCGGTGCAAAACTTTCTAAGTCCACAAAATTGATGATATCATCTTCTTTTATCTTGTCATAATCGTTCTCATTCTGGAAAGTAAGAGCGAGCATTCCTTGCTTTTTCAGATTGGTTTCGTGGATTCTGGCAAAAGACTTTACCAAAACCGCTCTTACACCCAAATGGCGTGGTTGCATTGCAGCATGTTCACGAGAGGAACCTTCGCCATAGTTGTAGTCTCCAACAATTACAGTAGGGATTCCGGCAGCTTTGTAGGCTCTTGCCGAAGCCGGAACTTCCATATAGCCATCGGTAACAAAGTTTTTTACTTTATTTACTTCCATATTGAAAGCATTCACAGCTCCAATAAGCGTGTTATTGGCAATATTATCTAAATGACCTCGGTATTTTAGCCAAGGACCTGCCATAGAAATATGGTCGGTAGTACACTTTCCGTAGGCTTTTATAAGTAACCGAGCTCCGGTAATATTCTTACCGTCCCATGCTTGGAAATTATCTAAAAGCTGAAGTCTGTCTGATTCCGGAGAAACTGCTACCTGCACCTGAGTTCCGTCTTCTGCAGGAGCTACATAGCCGGCATCTTCTACATCGAAACCTCTGCTTGGCAGATTATCGCCCTTAGGTTCGTCCAACATTACTTCTTCTCCGTTTCTATTTTTCAGTTTGTCTTTTCTCGGGTCGAAGGTAAGATCTCCTGCAATTGCCAAAGCTGTTACCAGTTCCGGAGAAGCGACAAAGGCGTAGGTATTAGGGTTTCCGTCTGCCCTTTTGGAGAAATTTCTGTTAAATGAATGAACAATGGTATTTTTTTCTTGTCTTTCAGCTCCTTCTCTTGCCCATTGCCCAATACAAGGTCCACAAGCATTCGCAAATACTTTCCCTCCAATTTCGGCAAATGTATTAAGGAAACCGTCTCGCTCTACGGTATATCTTACCAATTCGGAACCCGGAGTAATAGTATACTCTGCGGCAACTGCCAAGTTTTTCTCTTTCGCTTGTTTAGCTACAGAGGCAGCTCTTGCAATATCTTGGTAAGAAGAGTTGGTACACGATCCTATAAGCCCTACTTCTACCTTGGTAGGCCAGCCGTTTTTCTCTGCCAATTCTTTCATTTGAGAAATAGGCGTAGCAATATCCGGAGAGAAAGGTCCGTTTAAATATGGCTCTAATTCATCTAAATTAATTTCAATAACCTGATCATAGTATTTTTCGGGGTTTTCGTATACCTCTCTGTCCGGCTTCAGGTTGAGTTTAATCTCATCTGCTGCTTTAGCAACGTTTTCTCTTCCGGTTGCGGTAAGGTACATGGCCATATTGTGATCGTAAGCAAAAATAGAAGTAGTAGCCCCAATTTCTGCTCCCATATTACAAATAGTTCCTTTACCGGTACAAGAAAGAGAATCTGCTCCTTCTCCAAAATATTCCATAATAGCTCCTGTTCCTCCTTTTACGGTAAGGATTCCTGCTACTTTTAGGATCACATCTTTTGGTGAAGCCCACCCGTTGAGTCTTCCGGTTAGCTTTACACCTATTATTTTCGGAAATTTCAGTTCCCAAGGCATTCCTGCCATTACATCTACTGCATCTGCTCCACCTACACCTATGGCTACCATACCCAAGCCTCCGGCATTGGGAGTATGCGAGTCGGTTCCTATCATCATTCCGCCCGGAAAAGCATAGTTTTCTAAAACCACTTGATGAATAATTCCTGCACCAGGCTTCCAGAATCCTATACCATACTTGTTGGAAACCGATTGAAGAAATTGGTAAACTTCGTTGTTTTTATTGTTAGCTTCCTGCAAATCTTTGGTAGCACCCACTCTCGCCTGAATAAGGTGGTCAGCATGAACGGTGGAAGGAACGGCTACCTTCTTCTTACCCGCTTGCATAAATTGCAACAATGCCATCTGAGCTGTGGCATCTTGCATAGCAACTCTATCGGGTGCAAAATCTACGTAAGACTCTCCTCTTTTAAAGGCATTTGCCTGTTGAGAAGAATGCAAGTGGGCACAAAGTATCTTTTCTGAATAAGTTAATGGGCGTCCCATAAACTGTCTTGCAGCATCTACACGATTGTTAAAATCAGCATAAACTTTTTGAATCATTTCAAAATCGAAAGTCATTTTTTGGAATTTTTTTGTGGTTATTATTATGGTTATGGTTTTATTTTTACAAAAATACAAATTTTAAGACCTATTCTTGTGCTTCAACTCAATTTAGTTTCAATATAGATAAAAGTTATTTTATCTATTATTTTTGATAGATATATTTGATAATCATTTGGAAAGGTTTCCCATTTTATTCCAGATTTTATATTTTTCGAACATACTTTAGCCCAAATAGAGAGTTGATTTTTTTTACTAAATTTGGGCTTTACTCTTCGTTAATTTAACAAGTTGATTATCAATATTCTTTTCATTAAAACTTGAATTAAAATAGAATAACAACTCGCTACACAAAACAACATGGAACAAGATATACTACTAAAAGAAGGAAAAATGCTCCCCGTTATGGAGCATTTTTACACTTTACAAGGAGAAGGAGCTCATACGGGAAAAGCAGCTTATTTTATCCGATTAGGCGGCTGCGATGTTGGTTGTCACTGGTGCGATGTGAAGGAGAGCTGGAACCCAGACCTTCACCCTTTAATGAATGCCGAAGAAATTGCAGAAACCGCTGCAAAATATTGCAAAACGGTTGTGCTAACGGGCGGCGAACCTTTGATGTGGAATCTTGAAATTTTAACTCAAAAACTTAAGGAACTGGGGTGTACCATTCACATAGAAACTTCCGGAGCTTATGACATGAGCGGAACTCTGGATTGGATAACACTTTCCCCAAAAAAAACAGGACTCCCCAAAGAAGAAATATACCCTAAGGCTAATGAACTGAAAGTGATTGTTTTCAACAACAACGATTTTAAATTTGCCGAAGAACAAGCCTCCAAAGTTTCCCCAACTTGTAAACTCTATCTTCAGTCGGAATGGAGTAAACGAAACGAAATGTACCCGAAAATAACCGATTTTATACTTGCAAACCCGCGGTGGCAAGTTTCTGTGCAGACGCACAAATATCTGAACATTCCTTAAAGTTAGTGAAATGCAAAGACTTCGGTATTCGAGATATTTAAAATCACTCATCATCATAGTCGATCTCATGATGATTGCAGGAGTTTTTGTATTTTTTAAAATTCAAAGCAATCCCGAAAAATCCATCAACATAACAGCGGTAGACAATTTTGTTTCGGGAATGTTGTTGTTATTTTTTTGGATGCTTCTCAGCGGTAGAACCAAGCTGTACAGTATCCCGAGAAATCTTACTTTTACCCTTTATGCCGAAAGAATTATCACTCATACCTTTCTGTTTGTTGTGGGTATTGTTCTACTGGCAAAAGTGAGCAATAATGAGTTTTTGGGATACGAGAGTTTTTGGAATTTTTCTATTCTTTTTCTTATAATTTTAATGGTAAAATCAATGCTTTTCTTCGCTTTGAAATACTGGAGAAGCAAAGGCAAGAATTACCGAAACGCTATGTTTCTATTCGGAAATACCTCTACAGATTTTCTCCGAAATACTTTATTACAAAGAAAAGATTACGGATTCAAAATCATTGAATATCCTGAGGAAAATATAGATATAGAAAAACTGAAACGCTTTTGGACAGAGCAGGAAATCCATACCGTTTTCTTGCCTTCTCAAAGCTATTTGGATAAAGAGACTGAGGACAAACTGTTTAGAGAAGCCGAACAAAGCAAGATGAACATTTGCCTTATTCCTCCCATAATTCAACCTGAGTTTTTCGAATACGAACTGTCTTATATCTCTACACAACCTATTCTCTCCCCCGCGAAATTTCCGTTGGATTACTACTCCAATTTTTTTATAAAAAGAGCGGTTGACATTATTTTCTCTTTATTGGTTTTGGTATTTGTTTGCAGCTGGCTTTTCCCTATCATTATGCTGCTTATAAAAATAGACAGTAAAGGTCCTGTTTTTTTCAGACAAAAAAGATATGGCTACCACAATGAGGTTTTTGAGTGTTTCAAATTCCGCACAATGGTAGAAAATCCTTTCTCCTCCATAAAAACTACTGAAATAAACGACCCCAGAATAACCACCATAGGAAAATTTCTTCGCAGAACCAGTTTAGATGAATTTCCTCAGTTTTTCAATGTTCTAAGGGGAAAAATGTCGGTGGTAGGACCAAGACCTCACATGCTTTTGGTAGACGATTATTATAGACCGAAAATTGGGAGATACACCATCAGGAGTATGGCGAAACCGGGTATTACAGGTCTCGCCCAAGTAAGCGGATTCCGAGGAAATTCAGGCAATGCCGATGCCGAAATGGAAAGCCGAATTTTGGCAGATGCCTTTTATGTAAAGAATTGGAGCCTGAGTTTGGATATCGTTATTATTTTTAAAACCCTTTTTATTCTGATTGTTGGCGACAAAAAAGCCTACTAACTAAGTAAAAAAAAGTTAATTTTGCAGCATGTTTAAAATGCTAGAATCTATTGGAGATTATTTCCTTCTTCTGGGAAAGGTCATCAAGAAGCCTCAGAAATCCAAGGTTTTCTTTAAACTCCTCATGCGTGAGATCAATGACTTGGGAGTTAATTCTTTTGGGTTGGTACTTTTTACCTCCTTATTTGTGGGTGCAGTAGTAGCAATCCAGATGTACAACAACTTCAAAACAGCTACTATTCCTATTCCAATGCCTTTTATTGGACATGCCACAAAGGTCGTTTTGATTTTGGAATTTGCCCCAACCATCATCAGCGTTATTTTGGCAGGTAAAGTAGGCTCTTATATCGCTTCTTCCATAGGAACCATGCGTGTTACAGAGCAAATAGATGCTTTGGATATTATGGGGGTTAACTCTCCTAATTTTTTGATTTTACCTAAAATAGTGGCTTGTATTATTTTTAATCCACTACTCATTGCCATCAGTATTGTTTTTGGAGTCTATGGAGGCTATCTTGCCGGAAAAGCAACGGGAGACTGGACAGATGCCGACTACATTACCGGTGTTCAGATGTACTTCCCTATATTTTTTATTCGCTATGCTTTTCTCAAAACAGTAGTTTTTGCTTTCTTAATTGCCTCTATTCCTGCATACTTTGGATATAATGTAAAAGGTGGTTCGCTGGAAGTAGGACGTGCAAGCACAAAGGCTGTGGTTTGGACCATTGTATCCATCATTATTGCCAATTTAATACTAACCCAAATGTTCCTGAGTAAATGATAGAAGTAAAAGATTTAAGAAAAAGTTTCGACGATACAGAGGTTTTAAAAGGTATTTCGACAACTTTAGAGACCGGGAAACTTAATCTGGTTATTGGGCAAAGCGGTTCAGGTAAAACAGTTTTCCTCAAATGTCTGTTGAATGTATTCGAGCCTACCCAAGGGACGATTCTTTTTGATGGTAGAGATATTATGGATATGAGCCGAGAACAAAAACAGGAACTAAGATCCGAGATAGGAACCGTTTTCCAAGGAAGTGCACTGTTCGATTCTATGACGGTGGAGGAAAACATCATGTTCCCATTGGATATGTTTACCAATCTTACCTATACCGAAAAAAGAAAGCGGGTAAAAGAGACCATAGGTAAAGTAAATCTCGAAAATGCAGATTACAAATATCCTTCCGAAATATCGGGTGGTATGCAGAAAAGGGTTGCTATTGCAAGAGCTATTGTAAATAGTCCCAAATATCTTTTTTGTGATGAACCCAACTCAGGATTAGACCCCTTTACTTCTAACGTCATAGATGACCTAATTTCTGAAATAACCCGAGAATACAACACAACTACCGTGATTAATTCCCACGATATGAACTCGGTGATGACCATTGGCGAAAAAATAGTCTATCTAAGAGACGGAATAAAAGAATGGGAAGGGAATAAAGACATTTTAATAACGGCAGACAATAATAACCTTATTGATTTCGTTTATTCATCAGAGTTATTTAAAGAACTACGACAATATATGCTCGAAAACAACAAAACCAGCATAGAAAACATCAGTTCAATTACCAAAAATGAATAAAAAAATGAAAAAGTTATTTAGTCTCAGTTTATTATGTGCTTCCGTATTTATTTTTAGCCAAAACATTAAGTTTGGGGTAAAAGCCAATGTTATCTATAACGCAAGCCAACCCGAGTGGAAACAAATTGTGGGAGCAGCCGAGAGCCTCATAGCCGACCAAGGAAAAAGCAGTGTTGGGTACAATGTAGGAGTATCACTAAAGATGGATTTGCCCATCACCTCTCTCTTCTTAATGCCTGAGTTGTATTATACTACTTTCAAAAGTTCAACCAATTTCAACAATGTAGAACTTACGGCAAAAAGTGATCGTGTTGATTTGCCTGTGCTATTGGGCTACAATATTTTAGGAGATAAATTAGGCGTTTTTGTAGGTCCTGTAGCTTCTTACAACTTATCAACCAACAATCAGTTTGCTGATTTCAAAGAAAATGCGACCAAAGAATTTACCATGGGATACCAATTGGGAGCTCAAGTTATGATTTCTAATCTCATCTTAAACGCACGATACGAAGGAGCATTTTCTAAAGATCAGAGAGAATTCATCAATTCAAATCTTAATCAAACTCTTCGGTATGACAGTAGATCAAGCCTGTTTTTAATAGGAGCCGGAGTAAAATTCTAGCAAGAAACCTTTAATCAAATATTACCCCCTTCGGTTTTATATACTTGGAGGGGTATTTTGTTGCTTCGCCAGCTCGGCGGCTTGCTTTTCCAACTCTATTTTTTCTTTTTGCAACTGAACCATTTGTTTTCTTTTTTGTTCTGCTTTTATAGCAGAACCCTTACTCATGTAGCCCACAATACCTCCAATGATAAGTCCAATTCCAATTCCTCCCATAATTCCCATGAAATGGGAAAGGTTGATATTCTGAACAGAAAAATCGGTGGTAAAATAAAACAAGATGCTTGCAAGAAGCAAAAGAATAATTCCTACGAGAGATAGACTTTTCATTTTTTTAAAAATTAAAAAAGAGCTTCTCCAAAGTTATTAAAAATTTCGAAAAAGCCCTTATATATTCATTTTATAACTCTTATGTATTACATTTTTCCACCCGCAAGTTTATAATACTCTAAAGCTTTTGGCAGGTGTTTGTCCATATCACTTCTTCTGTGATCGGGACTTGGGTGTGTAGAGAGGAACTCCGGAGGTCTCGATCCGCTGGATGTCATAGCTTCCATACGGTGCCAGAAAGGCTGTGCTTGTCTGGGGTCGTATCCTGCCATTCCCATTAAATATAGTCCCATTTGGTCTGCTTCTAATTCTTGTTTTCTTCCGTATGCCAACAATCCCATTTGAGCTCCTATAGGATAAGCACTTTGGAATATTTGAGCCAATTGTGCATTCTTAATAGCACTTCCTGCAATAGCACCACCATATTGAGCCAACATAGCAGATGAAATTCTCTCGTTTCCATGCCCTGCCAAAGCATGAGAAACCTCGTGTCCCATTACTACGGCAACTCCTGTATCATCTTTACACACAGGCATAATGGCGGTGTAGAAAGCCACTTTTCCGCCCGGCATACACCATGCGTTTACTTGCTTATCTTCAATAAGATTGAATTCCCAGTTGTAGCTGGCTAAGGCTTGCTCTCTGCCAATGCTTCTGTAATAATTTTCGGCTGCATTTTTTATTCTTAACCCAACATTTTGTACTCTTTTGGCTTCTGCGGTTCCTGTTACTACTTTAGCCTTAGATAAGGTTGTTTTATATTCCTGAAGAGCCATGGTAGCAAGTTCGCCATCATTCATCAACTGAAGCGATTGTCTTCCGGTAATAGGGTTGGTAGTACACATAACCAGTGCGGTTGCCAAAACTCCCATTCCTATAAATTGTTTGATTTTCATATTATATAAATTTTGTTTATAAATTCGTTAAAGCTTAGACACTCTATCTTAACAAAGGTAAAACAATTTTTATTCCAAATAAATAGATTATTACAATTTTCATCATGTTTTAGCATTACATTTGCTATATTATAGTCGTGAGTTGTAAAGTCGTGAAGTCATAAAACTGTAATAATCTATAAAAGCTCAGATTACAAAATATTTTAACTTAGTACTCTTTATGGAATAATACCGTCATATATAACAAGAGGCGATTGCATATAAACATAAAAAACAATAAATATCTACTATATGAAAAATATACTTTGGGCATTGGCTGTAGCCTTAGCATTTGTAGTACACTCATGTTCGCCCCAATCCGGTTTAGATTCTAAAGTGACCCATCAGTTGGTAGAATCCGACAGTTTTACTTTTATGGCAAAAAGAGCCAATACAAGCAGTTATGATGTCATCAACATTATGAATTCTCTTCCCAACACTTCTTCCTCCCGTATGTTGCAGCTTGATTATGGCTACACTATTGTTGTTAAAAAAGATGAAATAACGGTTACCTTACCCTACTTTGGCAGAATGTACAACCCAAGTTTTGATAGAGATAAAAACAGTTTTCGCTTCACTACGAAAGATTTTGTGTTTAAAAAAAACCAAGACAGTAAAGGGAAATGGCTCATTTCTATTGAGCCAAAAGACGTTCAACACGTAAGCATTATAAATATTGAAGTATTTAAAAACGGCAATGCCTTTGTTTCCATCAATGCAAGCGATAGGCAGCCCATAACTTACGACGGCTATATTATGCAGAACGAAATCCTGAAAAAATAATTCTTTCCTGTTTGTTGTTGAAACAATGGTAATTGATTTTTTGCATCGGTCAGAATAAATGATGGTTTAATTTTTTTTAACAAAACTTTAATGTTTTTTGGTTTAACCTTATGTTGAGGGGAACATCAAACCAACAGAAAAACAGTTTACAGTTAATTAAAATTTTTAAA
Organism: Cloacibacterium sp.; assembly: GCA_017995195.1. Lineage (GTDB taxonomy): Bacteria > Bacteroidota > Bacteroidia > Flavobacteriales > Weeksellaceae > JAGOJI01. Next base: position 3,435 of record JAGOJI010000004.1, on the reverse strand, counting down.
CAAAGATGAAATCAACAATTCAAAACAACAAAACAAACACAACAATGAAAAAATTATTTTTAGGATTATCTCTGTTCGGTGCCATGAGCATAGCATGGGCACAACAAACTCCGGACAACCAAAAAAATATGGAGCAACGCAAAGTCGAAATGCAAAAAAGACATCAGGAAAGAATGAACGAGATGAAAAAAGACCTCAGTCTTTCAGACGCTCAGGTACAAAAAATAAATACCCTGCACCAAAAAAATCAAGAAGAAAGAATCAAGCAAATGGAGCAACGCTACCAACAAAGAAGCGAAATGAAGAAAAAACGCGAGCAAATGGATAACGAAATGAAACAAATTCTTACTCCGGAGCAATACCAAAAATGGCAAACCCAAAAACAGGAAAAAATGAAAAACAGAATGGGAAAACCAAGGAAAGGAGACTTCAAAAAAGGGAAACAAAGAGCCGAAATGGAAGTCAAAAACCAATAAAAAAGTAATATTTATATAACAAAAGAGCAGGAAGATTTTCCCGCTCTTTTTTTGTTTGATGGTAAGAATAGATGAAGTCCATAAATTTTAATGAAATCTGTAATCAAAAAAGGCTTATTTTTGACTCAATAATATTAATAAGCTATGTTAATTTACGGAGTCGACACCTTTACTTTTCATGATGTACTTGAAATCATCAAAAATCCCCAGAAAGCAAAGCTCAATAAACAAGCAAAAGACCAAATAACACGGTCGTATAAAAATGTACAATCCATCATAGATTCCGATAAAACGGTTTATGGAATTAATACTGGTTTTGGGCCACTTTGTGAAACCAAAATATCAGATGAAGAAATTGCACAGCTTCAGCATAATTTAATTATAAGTCATTCCGTAGGCGTTGGAAAACCCATCAGCAAAACCTTATCCCAAATAATGATGGTGGCAAAAATCCATGCACTATCCAAAGGTTTTTCCGGAATTTCTTTGCAAGTAGTAGAACGTCTCATTCTAATGTTGGAAAAAGACATTATCCCTGTAGTTCCCGAACAAGGCTCTGTAGGAGCGTCGGGAGATTTAGCTCCGTTGTCACATTTGGTTTTACCTTTGTTGGGATTGGGAGAGGTTTGGGAAAACGGAACTCCCAATGCAGCAGATGTAATTTTGAAAAAGCACAATTTACCACCTTTGATGCTCGGTCCCAAAGAAGGTTTGGCTTTAATTAATGGTACTCAGTTTATTTTGGCACATGCCATTGAAGGACTGAATAAAATGGAATACCTCTTAGACTTAGCTGATTTAGCTGCCGCAATGAGTTTGGAAGCCTATAGAGGTTCGGCAAGCCCATTCAAAAAAGAACTACACGACATTCGCCCTTACAGCGGAAGCAAATGGGTTGCCAAAAGAATGCTGAAACTTCTGCACAAATCCGAAAATCTGAAGATACACGAAGATTGCGGAAGAGTACAAGACCCTTATTCCATGAGGTGCATACCGCAGGTTCATGGAGCGAGTAGAAATGCTTTTGAACATCTGAAACAGATGGCAGAAACCGAACTCAATTCGGTAACCGACAATCCCATCATAATTAGCGAAGAAGAAGCCATTTCCGGAGGAAACTTTCATGGTCAACTCATGGCTTTGCCATTGGACTATGCTACCTTGGCGGCAGCAGAGTTAGGCAATATTTCTGACAGAAGAAGCTATCTTCTACTGGAAGGAAAGTACGGACTGCCTAAACTACTCATTGAAAGTTCAGGGCTTAATTCGGGTTTTATGATTCCACAATATACAACAGCTGCATTGGTCACAGAAAACAAAACGCTTTGTTTCCCTGCATCGGCAGATAGTATTCCTACTTCTTTGGGGCAAGAAGATCATGTAAGTATGGGCAGCATTAGTGGTAGAAAATTCAATCAAGTTCTTGGGAATTTAGAACATATTTTAGCGATAGAATTAATGTTTGCAGCCCAAGGATTAGAATTTAGAAGACCTCAAAAATGTTCTAAAATTGTAGAAAAAGCCTACGATTTAATTCGCTCAAAGGTAGACAAACTGGAAGACGACAGGCTTATTGGTCAAGATATTTTAGCTATCGCAGGTTTGGTAAAAAATAAGGCTTTTGATGTTGATGTGTGAAGTTGTAAAGTCGTGAAGCTGCAACAAATAGCAGATACTTCCTAACCTCTTACCTTCTAACTTCATAACTTCCGTTATCAAGACGATATATTCTCGATTGTTGTAATAGGATACGGAATATTGATACCTTGTTTTCGGAACTTCTCTAAAATAGCCATACGAATATCGCTCCTAATCTGAGAAGCTCTGAATAAATTATTGGAATAAAAGTACAGCTTCAAATCCAAAGAAGAATCTCCGAAGCCCTCAAGTCGCACAAAAGGTTCATGTTGGGTTGAGGTTTCCTTGTTTTCTTTCGCAGACTCTACGAGTAATTTTTTTGCCACTTCTAAGTCGGTATTGTAGTCTACACCTACCTCAATATTAAAAATAACGAAAGAATCGTTATAAGAAAAATTAATGAGCTTATCCTTTGTAAGAAGGGAATTGGGGAAAACAATAGTTTTATTTTCTCCGGTAATCAGTGTAGTTGTTCGCATTTTTATTTCCGTTACCCTTCCTATGATTCCATTGATGTCCAATACATCGCCTACTTTTATACTTCGGTCAATCAAAATAATAATACCCGAGATAAAATCTAAAAACAGATTTTGTAAGCCCAAACCAATTCCCACCAAAATTGCCCCAGAACCAACCAATAGAGGAGAAATATCCATACCCATCGTGCGTACACTCAGGAAAAATGTAGCAATAATAATGAGGTAATGTAAAATCTGATAAAGGGCGTACTGAGTTCCTGCATCTATCCGAGTAGATTTATAGAGAATTTTCTTGGCAAAACGATCTACCAAAAAACTAAAAACAAGTATCAATAGTACACCTAATACTTCATAAACATAGAGCTCATAGTTGTGAATGGTAAAGAGTTTGTACTCTAAAATTTCTTTTATTTCCTGCATTTATTTTACTATATTTTTATTAAAGAAAAGACTCTTCTTATTTCATTTCCGAAATAATGTTTACCGCTTCCTGAAGATAAATATCTCTCTTTAGGTTTTTCGTCCAGGTTTCATTCTTTTTGGCAAATACCTCATCTTTTTTTACCCTTGCCGCTTCTTCAGGACTTAGAGAAAATGTGAGTCCGTTGTTGAACTTTGTAAGAACTTTGAAGCGTTCTATCTGAGCCTTTCTTTTTTTAACAACCTCATTAAATTGAGTTTGGTTCAGCGATATTTTTTCTTCCTTATCCAAACTTTCTCTCCATTTTGCAGATTCTTGCCACAACTGGTAGTTTTTGTTGTCTGCCAATCTTTTTTGACTGTTTTTGAGTAATTCCGGAATTTGTACGGAATTTACTGCTTGAAAATTTGTGGTATTGATT
>JAGOJI010000035.1 GCA_017995195.1 Cloacibacterium sp. | reverse complement strand
TTCACAAACCAAAAGAAATGTTATCTTAAAAGATGGCATTATTGAAAGTGATGAACTTATAAAACAGATAGTTTTATAAGGTAGAATCCAATATAAAATTGAATGCAAACTTGAATTGATTTAAAATAAATTAAAAAAACAGCAATATTCTCAAGTTTTGTAAGAGCTTAATAATTTCTGTTTATAATACTCAAAATTATGTTTGACCTGGACCGCTGGCAAGAAATTTTCAGTTCAATACGGAGCAATGTTTTGCGTACCGTATTGTCGGGGTTTACCATTGCTTTGGGGCTTTTTATTTTTATTGTATTATTTGGTATCGGGAGCGGATTAGAACGATCTTTTAGTGATTCTTTCCGAGGAGATGCCACCAACTTGATTACCATTTTTACAGGGAAAACCTCTGTTCCGTATGCGGGTTTACAATCCGACAGAAATATTAATCTTCAAAACGAAGATTATGAGCAAATCGTAAAAAATAACAAAGAAAATATCGAGTATTCCAACCCTCGCTACGATGCCAACATGATGGTAAAATATGGTAAAGAAAGCGGAAATTACCAAGTAGTAGGGGCAATGCCTGAAGAGAAATTCATTGAAAACCGAACCATAAACGATGGCAGATACATCAGCCCTTTGGATATAGAAAGAAAACGAAACGTAGCGGTAATCGGGCGAATGGTGCAACGGGATTTAATAAAATCAGGAAGTCCTATAGGCAAAGTTTTGAACATGAATGGAATCAATTTTACTGTAGTAGGCGTATTTGCAGATGTAGGTGGCGATTGGGACGAAAGAATGATTACCATACCCATTAATACCCTTCAACAACTAAAAAAAGGCTCCGACACCCTCAGTACTGTTTTTGTTGCTTATAAGCCCGACATGAATCCTGATGATGCCGTGACTATGGGCGATAAAATACAAAAGGAGTTGAAAGCCAAAAAGAAAGTTTCTCCTGACGACGAAAATGCCGTGATTGTAAGAAATAATGCCAAAAACATGAAAAATACCTTCCAATTTTTATTTGTAATTGGGTTGATTGTGAGCATTATAGGTGCAGGAACACTTTTGGCAGGAATTATAGGCATCAGCAATATTATGGTATATATTGTAAAAGAACGAACACAGGAAATTGGTGTAAGAAAGGCTATTGGGGCCAAACCCAGAAGTATTGTAGGGCTTATCATACAAGAAAGTATGGTGATTACTGTAATTTCCGGATTAATTGGTGTGGGCATTGGTGTTTTAACACTGGCTTTAATTGGAAATAATTTAGAAAAGTACTTTATTAAAGAGCCTTCTGTAGGTTGGGGATTAATTGTCTTTGCTTTTTTGAGTTTGGTAATTTCCGGTTTAGTAGCAGGCTTTGTGCCGGCATATAGAGCCTCAAAAATAAAACCGATTGAAGCCCTGAGAAGCGAATAGAAACCAGTAATTTTAAATCCATCTCAAAAATTTTTATATATTTTATATTCAACCATTGATTAATTGAAGAAAAAATGATTTTCAAACGAGATACCTGGCAGGAAATTTATCATTCATTAAAGAATAATAAATTGAGAACCTTTCTTACCATGATAGGTGTAGGTTGGGGTATGTTTTTGTATGTAAGTCTTCTTGGTGCTGCAAAAGGCATGGAAAATGGCTTTAACAAAGCTTTTGCGGGATTTGCCACCAATTCTATTTTTCTTTGGGCTCAGAATACCAATATTCCGTACGCGGGTTTTCCTAAAGGAAGAAAAATGGAGCTCCACATAAAAGATATTGAGTATTTACAGAAAAAAATTCCCGAAGTTTCTTACATCGCTCCTCGAAACGCAAGGGGAAATTTTGGAACACCGGGCGAAAATATTTCCAGAAACGGAAAAAAAGCAACATATCAGGTAATAGGTGACTATCCTATTGGCGATCAAATATCAAAAAAAAATCTCCTTTTCGGGAGAAATATAAATGATGCCGACATCAATGCCAATAAAAATGTGATAGTAATTGGCGAGGAAGTCTACAAAAATCTTTTCGATGCCAAGAAAAACGAAAATCCTATTGGGCAAACGGTAAATATGAAGGGAATTTTCTTTAATATAATCGGGGTATTCAGTACCAAAAGAAATGGAGGTATGGAGAACGATCAAACTGTATATATTCCTTTCTCTACCTATTCCAAGTTATTTAACAATGGAGATATTGCCAATTATTTTGCCATTGTAAGTAAAGATAATGCCGATGTAAGTATTGTAGAAGAAAAAATAAAACAAGAACTGAAAACCCTCTACAAAGTATCTCCCGACGATACCAATGCTTTTGGAAGTTTCAATTTGGGAAAAGAGTTCAAAAAACTTACAGGTTTTCTCGATGGCATGCAGTTTTTAACCATTATTGTCGGTACGCTTACCATTTTGGCAGGAGTTATTGCGATTTCTAATATTCTTTTGATTACCGTAAAAGAACGAACCAAAGAAATAGGAATTCGAAGAGCTCTGGGAGCAAAACCTTCGGAGGTAAGAAATCAAATTTTATTAGAAAGCGTTGTAATTACTTTAACCTCAGGAATTTTAGGATTTATTTTCGGAATTTTACTGTTGATGGTTATTGATATTTTAACGAAGAACAACGAAGATTTTCCGTTCTATAACCCAACCGTGAATTACGGAAACGTATTTGCTGCTATGGCAATTATGGTTATTTTAGGATTAATTATAGGTATGATTCCTGCCCAAAGAGCTGTAAGGATAAGACCCATTGAAGCACTAAGAAGTGAATAAGGAAAGAGAAAATTAAATAAAATACTGTACGACAAAAAATTATGATACAAAAATTTTGTCATGTACTAAAAAATAAAAAACAATAAAAATCTACATATGAAAAAGCTGAACTTTAAGAAGATATTTTACATTTTTATAGGGCTATTACTTTTAATAGGGCTCATCTCCGGGATTGGTTATCTTATCAGCTCTAATTCTAATAAAAAAGAGGAATTTCTTACCAAAAAGCCTTTCATTCAAAATTTAGAAGACAAAGTACTGGCAACAGGAAAAATTGTACCAAGAGAAGAAATCGAAATAAAGCCTAATATTTCAGGAATTATTCAATCCATTCATGTGAATGAAGGCGATAAAGTAACGGCAGGACAGCTCATTGCTACCATAAGGATTGTACCCAATGTTTCTGAGATCAACAATGCCCAGCAAGAAATCAGAAATGCTGAATTGCAAATCAGCAATGCCCAAATCAATGTAGATAACCAACAAAAGCAATTTGCCATGCAAGCAAAATTATACAAAGAGGGCGTTATCTCTAAGCAAGAGTATATTTCGGCTCAGCAACAGCTCAATTCTGTTCAACAGCAGCGAAAAAACGCTCAGCAACAGCTCAGCACAGCACAAAAAAGATTACAAATTGTAAGAACAGGAGCAACACCGGAACTACAAACTCTTGCTACTACACAAGTACGAGCCAAAGCAAACGGTACAGTACTCACCGTTCCTGTTAAAATTGGCAGTCAGGTGATAGAAGCCAATTCTTTTAACCCTGGAACTACCATTTGCTCTATTGCCAACCTCAACTCTCTTATATTCGAAGGTACAATTGATGAAGCTCAGGCAGGGCGACTAAAAGAAGGAATGGATATGAACATTATTATAGGAGCTTTACAAAACAAATCTTTTCCCGGCAAACTTACCATGATTGCTCCTAAAGGTAAAGAAGAGAACGGAACTATTAAATTCCCGCTTGAAGGAGATGTTTTCAACAATACCAACGAATACATTAGAGCTGGATTTTCTGCCAATGGAGAAATTGTGATGAGCAGCAAAAAAAATGCGTTGCTTTTAGACGAGAGCCTTATACAGTACGAAAAAAATGCACAAGGCAAGGAGCAAGCTTTTGTAGAAGTAAAACAACCTAAAGGAGATTTCAAAAAAGTGAAAATAAGCCTTGGTGGTAGCGATGGCATTAATGTAGAAATCCTATCGGGACTAACCAAAGATAGCGAAGTAAAGGTATGGAACCCTTCCGACAAAGACAAAGAAGCACTAAAAGAGAAAGGAAATAAATCTTAGAAAAGATTGATTACTCCTTCAAGGTTTAACCAAAAAAAAACTGTTTCTTTTGAAACAGTTTTTTTGTGATTAAAACAATCCGTTGAGTTCGGCGTCTATTCTTTCCAATATAGATCCGAAATCTTCGGGTTTCTCTACGAAATCTATATGGTCTACATCTATAATCAGGAGTTTACCTTCTTTGTAATTTCCTATCCATGTTTCATACTTTTTGTTGAGTTTCGAGAGATAATCTATGCTTATTCCTGCTTCATATTCTCTTCCTCTTTTCGAGATTTGCCTTACCAAAGTCGGGATTTCTGCTTTTAAATAAATCAACAAATCAGGAGCCGATACAAAGCCTTTCATCAGTTCAAATAAAGATGAGTAGTTCTTAAAATCTCTATCGGTAAGCAGATTCATTTCATTCAGGTTTTCAGCAAAAATATGAGCATCTTCGTAGATGGTTCGGTCTTGTATAATGTTTTTACCACTTTCCCTAATTTCTTTAACTTGGCGAAATCTGCTCCCCAAAAAGTAAATCTGTAGTGCAAAAGACCACTTAGACATATCGCTATAGAAATCGTCCAAATAAGGGTTGTGGTCTACATCTTCAAACTGTGCTTCCCAGCCGTAATGCTTCGATAACATGGTGGTTAGAGTTGTTTTTCCTGCTCCAATATTTCCTGTAACTGCAATGTGCATATGATGATAAATGATGAGTTTTAAATTAAATTTTGAATGATAGAATTGGGTAAATTTATTTTAGCTTTACCTCATAAATGGTGTTCCATTTTTTTCCTGTAATCAGCATATTTCCTCCTTTGAAGGTAATTCCGTTGAGTACATCATCGGCATCTGTTACGTGTTTGTTATAGATTTCGCTAAAGTCTATTTTTCCTACTACTTCTCCATTGTTAGGATTTATTTTCAGAACAATTGGCTTTTGCCAAACATTGGCATACAGATGTCCATCATAAAATTCCAACTCATTGAGTTGATCATACACTTCCGAATTTCCGGCAACAGCAATGTACTTTATCACTTTTTCGGGATTTTCCGGTGATACATAATAGATATTCTTGGTTCCGTCCGATATTAAAAGATTTTTGCCATCATAAGTAATTCCCCAACCTTTTGTAAGTATACTTGGATAAGGAAACTCTCCTATTTGCTTCAGGGTTGATTTGTCATAAATAAATCCTTTTTTGTTCTCCCAAGTGAGCTGATAAATTTTGTTTCCCACAATAGTACTGCCTTCCCCGAAAAACTCTTTTCCCAAATCGGTTTTCTGTAGAGGCTGGGTAGTGCCCAGAGCATATTTCATAAGGTTAGATGAACCGTACTGACCGTTGCTTTGGTAAATGGTATTGCCCTCCAACTGAAATCCTTGTACGAAATTAGCCGTATCATGAGGATATTCTTTTACAATTTCGTATGTTATTTTCTGCTCCGGATTTTTAGCAAAAACATTGATGGTAGCATCTTGAGAAAGTATTTGCCCCGATTTGGTTTTAATGTTGATGGTTACCGCATTATCTCCTAAACTAAAGAAAAGAGGATCCACCTTGAGGTTAGACGTTTCCTTGTCTCCGAAACTGATGCTAATGGACGCTGCGTTGTCCATAACCTCTTTAGGAAACTGGATAACATCTCCAAAATGATAACCTTTGGCTTCCATAGATAAGTTATACTCATTCAGGGTATTCAAAACTTCTTTGTCTTTGTTACAAGACACCAATAACGCAAGACTTACGCAAGCTATTAAAAAATATTTCCGCATTGTTTCTTGAATAAAAATTTTTCAAATTTAATCAATTTATATTTGATGGGAATTTATTCAATTCACAGAATCCGACCCAATTCAAAACTTATATTGAAAGCAAAGGCTTTATTCTTTAATCATCTGGCAAATAAATGAAACATTTTCAGATTGCTTTTAAACCTGATCAAGCCGCTTCGTTTATCCAAGAAATTGAAAGACTCGAATAGTCAGATACAAAAACTTGTAGCCATCTAACCTTTTAACTTCATAATCTTTTAATCTTCTTATCCAGAATTGAAGTTAAGTTATTCTTAATGAGTTTATTGTGTCACAGGATAATCATAATTTACCATCCAATTGATTCCGAACTTATCCGTCCACATTCCAAAATAGGCATTCCAAAATGTTTTTTCCAAAGGCATGGTAATTTTTCCACCCTCAGAAAGTCCTTTGAATAATCTATCGGCTTCGGCTTCCGAATTTGCATTAATGGATATCGAAAAATTGTTTCCTGATGTAAATTGATTGTCGTGGGTATGCGTATCGCTTCCATATAGAAGAGTTTCGCTACTTATGGGAAGTGAGACGTGCATAATTCGGTTTTTCTCTTCATCGGATAATGCAGGAGAACCTTCTTGTGCTGGCATCTCCCCAAATTTACTTATATGAGCAAATTCTCCACCAAAAACTGATTGATAAAATTTAAAAGCTTCTTCGCAATTTCCGTTGAAGGTAAGGTAAATGTTAACTGTAGCCATAATTAAGTAGATTAAATTTTAGTGTTACATTTAATGAGAATATTTAAATTTATTCGGCTTAAAAACCAAAGCAATTTAATAAATTTTGCTAATTATTTTAATAATGAATAAGAGCTTGTTTAAATTTAAACAAGCTCCTAATTTAAAAAATTGATAATCATTTAATTAAAGAAAATCTCCATTATTCTTGTTTCATATCGTATATAATAAGCCCTGTTATGAGCTTAGGCTCTATATAAGTTCCTTTTGGAGGCATTTTTAGTCCTTGATCTGCTATTTTTATCAAATCGCTAAAACTCACAGGATATACACCAAAAGCCAACTTATAGGCTCCCGAATCTACTTTTTGCTTTAGTTTTACAATACCCTCTACATTGGAACAGCCTTTTACATAAGCTATTTTAGGAGTATCTCGGGTGTTTTCAATTCCCAAAATGGGTTTTAAAACAAATTTTTCGAGCAAATAGTGGTCGATACAATCTATGCAATGCTCCTTTGGTCTGAGCTCATGTTTCACATGAAGACTATAAAATTTACCCTCCAAATACATGCTCAAATGGTATTTCTGAGAAGGATAGTAAGGTGTCTCCCCTTTCTCGTTGATGGAAAAATATTTTTCCAATTTCTTCAAAAATTCTTGAGTAGAGAGCCCGTTGAGGTCTACAATCAGTTTATTAAAATCATGAATTTTAATGGACTGATTAGACACAATATAGCTGTAAATAAAGTTATAAGGCTCTGTACCGGTATGCCTTTTATTTTTTTGTTTGTGATTTTCTGCATTCAGTGCTGTAGATCCCATCCTATGATGCCCATCTGCAATGTAGAAAGAATCGATTTGGTCTAGTACTTCTTTGAATTGTTGAAGTTTCAATCGGTTATCTATTTTCCAAATCTTATGCCTAATCCCTTTGCTATCCAGATAATTATGAATCGGAATATTTTTTTCTTCATGATTCATCAAAAGTTCTATTTTAGGATTGGAAGGGTACGTAAGAAGTACAGGCTCCGACTGGAGATTAACCTTATCCAAATACTGAGCTAATTTCTCTTTCTTTTGAATAATGGTTTCTTCGTGTTTTTTTATTTTCCCCTCCATAAAATCATCTACCGACACCAAGCCCAAAAGCCCTCTAAATACTGTCTTATCGGGCATAATTTGGGAATACAGATAATATGAAGATGGATCTTGTTCCAGTTGTTTACCGGCTCTTAGTTCTTCATAGTTGCTTCGCACTTTACGAAGGTTTCTATCCACATCTACTGATTTACTGCACACATAGGGCTTAATCATCTTAACATACGAATAATCTTCAGTCGCTTTTTGATTAATTTCTTCTTGTGTAAAGTTATCTATAGGATGTGTAGGAAAACAATCCACATAGTCTTTATGAGGTCTTACTCCTTTAAAAGGTTTAAATATAGGCATATTCTTTTGCTTTGGGCAGCAAAAACTTAAGCAGAAACCCTGCCTAAGCATTTTGCTACATAAAGTTTATAATGATTTCATTACATCTACCAACACCTGAACACTTTCGATAGGCAAAGCGTTGTACATACTTGCTCTGTACCCGCCTAAACTTCTGTGTCCGTTTAGTCCGCTAATTCCTGCTGCTTTCCATGCTGCATCAAATGCTTCTTTTTTACTTTCATCTAAAAGTTTAAAGGAAACATTCATATCCGAACGGTCTTCTGCTACGCAGAACCCTTCAAACAAAGGATTTCTATCGATTTCTTCGTAAAGAAGTTTTGCTTTGGCTTGGTTTCTTTGCTCTGCGGCGGCTATTCCTCCGTTTTTCTCCAAATGTTGAAGTGTAAGCAAAGAAGCGTATACCGGAAATACCGGTGGAGTATTGAACATAGATTCTTTATCGGAATGAATTTGATAGTTCAAATAAGAAGGAATATCTCTTCCTGTTTTGCCTAAAATTTCTTTTTTCACAACTACTAAAGTAGCACCGGCAGGTCCCATATTTTTCTGAGCACCGGCATAAATTAAATCAAATTGAGAAAAATCAATCACTCTGGAGAAAATATCAGAACTCATATCACATACCATTAAAGTATCTACTTTAGGGAAAGATTTCATCTGAGTTCCATAGATGGTATTGTTGGAGGTACAGTGGAAATAGTCGTATTCGGCACCTACCGTGTAGTCTTTAGGAATGAAAGAATAATTCTCCTCTTTAGATGAACCTACTACATCTACTGTTCCCAGTTTTTTAGCTTCTTTTATGGCTCCTGCCGCCCATGTTCCTGTATCGGTATAAGCAGCCTTCCCTCCTACTTTCAGCAAGTTAAAAGGAACCATCACGAATTGCAAAGATGCTCCACCACCCAAATAAAGTACATCGTAATCATCGCCCAAATTCATTAGTCTTTTTACAATGGCTCTTGCCTCGTCCATTACAGCAACAAAATCTTTGCTTCGGTGGGAAATCTCAAGTAAAGAAAGCCCAATACCGTTAAAATCTAAAATGGCTTCTGCCGATTTTTGGAAAACTTCTTGTGGTAGGATACATGGTCCTGCACTAAAATTGTGTTTTTTACTCATTTTTATTAAATTTTGTATCGGTAATCAAATATTTATTTTTGTCCGATAATTTATTGTTTTATAATGTGTATGAAGAAAAAAGAAAACCGTCTCGCCAGAAGACAAGACGGCATATTTTATTCACCGTGCAAAAATGCTTTTTTAGACAACAACTCCTGTTCAGTTTCTTGGTGGTCGTCATCAGGCACACAGCAGTCCACCGGACAAACTGCAGCACACTGAGGTTCATCATGAAAACCTTTGCATTCCGTACATTTGTCTGTTACGATGAAGTATACATCATCGCTCACCGGATCTTGTGGAGCATTGGCATCTATAGTTAAGCCTGATTTTAGCGTTACCGTTCCGGAAAGAGAGGTTCCATCTGATGCTCTCCAGTCTACCGCTCCTTCGTAGATGGCATTGTTGGGGCATTCCGGTTCACAAGCTCCGCAATTGATACATTCGTCTGTTATTTTAATAGCCATTGCTAGATAATTTTTAAATTTGCACAAAATTAGTAAATTTTCACAGAAGTAAGAAAAGTTTTCGGTAGTAAAACTTAATCTTTATTTCGAGATAATTTTTTATTGAATTCAATAAAAAAAATAATAAAAATTTAGAATGAAACAAGATCTTGTTGTACAAGGATTAAGTAAATTAGGAGCTTTTCTTAATCAATTTTTACAGAAAAAAGAAGAAGATTATATCCATGATGATATGCAATTTTCTGCTTTAATGAGAAGAAGCGAACTCGAAAATCCTTGGTTTACGCAAGAAAACATGAGGTTTTGTTTAGAAAATTGGACAAAAATGCTCACAGAAGAACGTATTAAAAATTGGTTGTCGCAATACCAAACGTCTCAATATTCTAAAAAAGTAGGACTTATCTTGGCAGGAAATATTCCTTTGGTTGGTTTTCATGATGTTATTTGTGTTTTATTGAGTAATCATATTCCTTTAATTAAACCCTCTTCTAAAGACCAACTGCTTTTACCGTTTTTACTGAAAAAATGGAATGAGTTCTCAGAAGGAAAATTAGTATATCATTTTGTAGAGCGTTTGGATAATTACGATGCTGTAATTGCCACGGGAAGTAATAATACAGCAAAGTATTTGGAATATTATTTTAGAAATACTTTATCGATTATCCGAAAAAACAGAACTTCTGTAGCTGTGCTAAAAGGCAATGAAACCAATGAACAGCTTCAACTTTTGGCAGAAGATATTTTCAGGTATTTTGGGTTAGGTTGTCGCAATGTGACCAAGCTGTTGCTCCCGAAAGAAATGGAGCTCAATCGTTTATTTGAGAATTTTATCCATTTCAAAGATATCATCAATCATAATAAGTATGCCAATAATTATGACTACAACAGAGCTGTTTATTTGCTGAATCAGGAATTATTTTGGGATAATAATTTTGTAATGATGAAAGAAGACCAGAAGCTTTTCAGCCCTCTTTCCGTTATCAACTTTAGCAGATACAAGGATTTGGAAGAAGCAAAATCTTTCCTTCTACAAAACGAAAAAGAAATACAATGCGTTATAGCACAACCCGAACTGGGATTGGATTCTCTGAACTTCGGAGAAGCTCAAAAACCGTCTTTGGATACCTACGCCGACAATGTAGATACCATGGAGTTTTTGAGCGTGATTTAGCGAGAGTTTTTTTAAGAATTTAGAAAAACTGAAAAAAGTTAACTACTTATTTTCCTCTTTGAAGCAACCTTTTAAAAGCTTTTTTCCTATTAATATTATTTAAATTAGTTACAATTACATTCAAATATTGAAAACTAAACCACTATCTACAATGCAGATAGTGGTTTAGTTCTATAGTAATTATCCGTTTTTTTTAGGAATAACGCAAGTCGAGTATCAAAAAAATCCATAAAGATTAAAATTATTGAAAAAAAGTGCTACTATAATAGTAGTGTTGCATATAGTTTTCGATAACAATATTTCTTAAATATATTCGGAAAACTCATGTGATTTCTCAAAAAATATAGCATTTTATTTTTTTAACAATTACATATGTTGATTTTTTTTATTGATTTTTTATTATTAACTTCGTATACAATATATGTTATCATCAACATATTTTAAATTTATTTATAACATTAATAAGCCATGAAACTACAGATTTTATGTACTGTAATATGTATTTTTTCTTTTGTTTTCGTATCATCTCAGGATAGTTTACAGGTTAAGAAAATACAAAAACAAACAGATACCACTTCTCTAAACAAACTCAAAAAGAATGTAAAAAGTGAAGAAAGAGCAACAAAGGAGTTAAAATGTAAAGCCAAAAAATTGAATACCCCCTTTAAAGGAAATATAAATGGAAAAGAATATCAGTTGAAAAAAATTGATAAGAAAAAGAATATTCCTATTTATTACACAACTTATGGAAACGAGAATAAAAATCCAAAACTGGAGGAATCTCAGCCCCAAAAAATAATAAACAAGCCTACTACTTCCCCCTCAATTCCCAAAAACGTTAAAGATAGTACTAAAAATTAAAAATAAATATGTCAAAAACCATATATAAAACTTTTTAAATAAAGCATATATTAAAATAATTATTAACCTAAACTTTCAAAAAAATGAAAAAATCTACAATTTATGAAAGCTTTTATCTCAAAAAGCTTCCTATTTTGTTCGGTTTAACTCTAAGTGTAGGCTTATTTGCTCAGAATGAGAAGCAAACAAGAGATATACAGAGTAAAACCAACACGAAAGCCTTGACAACTTTAACCGAACAGTTAAAGAAAAACCAGATTCCCGAACAAGAATTAATACTAAAGGCTCAAAAATATAATACTCCATACAAAGGAGAGGTCGAGAACAAGCTTTACCAGTTACAGTCTTTCAAAAAAAGAAAAAATATACCCCTATATTATACCACGTATAATATAGGAGCTGCAAATGGTACTAATACAAGTAAGCTCAACAGTATTTTTAACCTTGAAGGATCAGGAATCAAAATACGCGAATGGGATGGTGGAGCAGTAAAAACAACTCATACAGAATTTGGAGGTAGAGCAGTTCAAAAAGATACACCTGCTGCTCTTAGTGACCACGCTACGCATGTTGCCGGAACACTTATTGCCGGTGGAACAAATTCTAATGCAAAAGGAATGGCTCCCAAAGCTACTTTAGACACATACGACTGGAATAGCGATGAAGTAGAAATGGCAGCAGCTGCTGCTGCTGGAGCTTTGGTATCAAATCACTCTTATGGTTACCTCGGAGGTTTTGAATGGGGAGATTGGTCCGGAAATTTAGGTTGGCACTGGTTTGGAAGCGATGCGGATACTGAATATATTGAATACGGGCAGTACTCTCAAGCTGATGCAGATTGGGATAATATTGCAAACAATGCCGTATTCTACTTACCTGTAAAGGCGGCAGGGAATCCAAGAGGAGGAGGACCTGTACCTGGCGGTTTACATTATGTTTATATAAATAACACATGGGTAACCTCCAATAAGGTAAGACAAGTAAATGGTGGAGATAGTGGATTCGATTGTGTTAATAATGGTTCTAGCGGAAAAAATATTTTGGTAGTTGCCGCTGCAGAAAAAATTACAGGCGGGTACAAATCTCCAGCAGATGTAAAGATTGCAGGTTTTAGTGCCTTTGGACCTACTGATGACGGAAGAATAAAACCAGACATTACAGGAATTGGTGTTGATGTATTTTCGGCACTTTCTTCAAGTAATACTGCTTACGGAAGCATGAGTGGAACTTCCATGGCTTCTCCTAATGTTACAGGTTCTTTAGCATTATTGCAAGAACACTATAGCAAGCTAAATACAGGTGTATTTATGAAAGCCTCAACTCTAAAGGCTTTAGCTATACATACAGCCAATGAAGCAGGTGATGCTCCAGGACCAGATTATAAACACGGATGGGGATTACTAAATGCTTTTAAAGCTGCACAAACTATATCCGTAAAAGATAAATATTCTCTAATTCAAGAGAGAACACTGAATAACCAAGCTAAAGATATCATCAACCTTACAGCTTCCGGAAAAGAGCCTCTTGTAGCAACTATTGTTTGGAATGATCCTATTCCGACTACGCTTTCAAACGATACAGTATTGGACGACCCTACCTCAATGTTAGTTAATGATTTAGATTCTAAAATCATAAAAGATACCGAAACATTCTTACCATGGGTTTTAGATCCGGCAAATCCTACAAATCCTGCTACCAAAGGAAACAATACAAGAGACAATGTAGAACAAATTGTTATCGAAAACCCTGTTGCAGGTGCTACTTATCAGTTAGAAGTATCTCACAAAGGAACATTAGCATCTTCTCAGGGATATTCTTTAATAGTTACCGGAGTCAACCAAGGAGTAATGAGTGATGTTGCAGTAACATCTATAGATATACAAGCACCTCTTAAAGAATATTCTGCAACCACACCGGTTAAAATATCTTACGAAAATTTAGGTCTAAATGCAGTAACCGGAGGAGTTATTAATTATTCATTAATCAATAAAGACAATGCAAATGCGGTAGTATCAAACGGATCGTTTGATGTTAGCTTAGCTATTGGAGAAAAAGCCTCAAAAATTATTAATTTAGATTTATCAACCTCTTTTGTAAATTATGAAATTGTTGCAGAATTTGTATTAGCATCTGACGAGGTTAGTGCTAACAACAAACAATCTATTTCTACATTTGGTATTTTAGCCAATCTAGTACCCGAAAACACCAAACATAATTTTGGATTTGAAAATGATTTTAATCAATTCGGTTGGACCTCAGAAGATACAGATGGAGACGACAGAACGTGGATGAAATATGATGATGCAACCCTTGCAAAAACAGGGACTAGTTTTGCAACCAGTTTCCCTAATTTAAAAGTTCAAAACTCTGATTGGATGTTTTCGAATCCAGTAAAATTAAAAGCAAATACTTTGTATAGAGTAATTTTCCAAACAAGAAAATTCAGAACTCTAAATGAAAAACTTCAATTGGCAATTGGTAAGAGTCCTAATAGTGCTTCTATGACAACCAATATAGGTCCCGAAATTGCACCAACTGATGCCTATGTAAAAAAAGTAATAGAGTTTACCCCTACAGAAGATGATATTTATTATATAGGTTTTCATCATTATACAGGAGCAGGTGAACAATCCTATGCCGTTTTTGTAGATGATGCAAGTATTCAAAATGCGATGGTTAAGCCAGATGTGGATTTTACCGCTTCTACTTTAAAACCTAATACTTTCCAAACTGTTACACTTACCAATGAAACTATAACAGCTTCTACTTTACCTATTTCTTCTTACGAATGGACGATTACACCAAATACGTTTACTTACCAAAACGGAAGTAATCTTAATTCCAAAGATCCTCAGGTAAAATTTGACCAACAAGGAAAATATACCATAAGTTTAAAAGCAGTAAATGCAAAAGGGGAATCCGTATTAACAAAAACAGATTATATCACAGTTGCTAATACCGCTACTAAAGCTGTTTTCTCTGCTGATAAAACCTCCATTTTTGAAAATGAATTTGTAACCTTTGCCAATACCTCAACAGGAAATCCTTCGCCTACTACTTGGGAATGGACTATTACACCAAGCCAAGGAGTAAGCTTTTTAAACGGGACATCAGCTACATCTCTTAACCCTATCGTAAAATTTGGAAACACAGGAAAATACACGGTAAAATTAAAAGCTACTTCAGAGAATAATAGTGATGAGGTATCAAAAGTAGATTATATTCAGGTAAAAACTATGTATAATCCTATAAGTAATCTTACTTATCAATACAATAAAGATAGTAAAGATCTGAAACTTACATGGAATAGACCACTCATGTTACCTATCTATACCGAAGGTTTCGAGAACAATGGAACTATGCCTGCGGATATTACCCAAATTGATGAAGATAATGATACTAAAAAATGGTTGATTACATCAGCTTACAAAAATACAGGTAAGTATTCTGCTCTTTCATATTCTTGGGCACCTGCTGGTCCTTATAATGTAAGTAACTGGCTGATTACAAGTAAAATAAACAAAGGAGCCGAAAGCTTAAAATTCTGGGTAAAACATGACTGGAAAGAACAATACGACGTATACCTGGTTTCTGCACCAACATCTGGTCAAATCCCTACTCTAGACGAAATAAAAGCTGGTTCTAAGGTTTATGATTATACAGGTGCTACAGTTAATAAAGTATTCAAAGAAATTACTGTTGATATTTCACAAAAAACAGCTAATGACTTTTACTTAGCTTTCCACCACAAATCAACCGTAGCCGATGACGGATTCTTATTGGCTATAGACGATATCAGCGTAGGATATGACAACTCCAATGTTAAAGAAAACAGTATTTCTAAAGTTGTTCTTTCTGAAGAAAAAGTTAATATTTTGGAAGGATATAAAGAAAAAGCGTTAGCGGGCAAAATTCTATTAGAAGAACTTCCGACCGAAGCTAAAAATGAAGGGTTAATTAAAGAATTTGCAACAACTACCTTCCCTAAATTAACAGGTTATGAAGTATATAGAGATACTAACTCTGTAGCCACAATTACAGATTACAATACCCTTACAAGTACAGATAATGTTGTACCTGCGGTATATATATACGATGTTTATGCAACCTATTCGGACGGAACAAAATCTACAAAGAAAACCATCACAGTAGATTTATCTGCATTGGGAACTGAAGAATTAGATGTACAAAAACTACAAGTATATCCCAATCCTTCCAATGGCTTGTTCAATATCGTAGCCGGAAGTAATATATCTTCATTAAAAGCGAAAGTATATGATATTTCAGGAAAACTGATTTACCAAAAAGATTTCTCAGGAAGCAAAATCTCTTTAGATTTAACTAATTATCCAAAAGGAATCTACATCTTAAATCTAATCGACAATAAAGAACAACAACAATCAATAAAACTGATGATTAAGTAGTTTTTTAGACGGTTTGAATAACAAAGACCGAGCTCAAAATAGAGCTCGGTTTTTTTTGTTAGAGTATACAAAACCAAATAATATAACCAAACATTCTTTTCTAAGAATTAAAAGTTTTTATATATTTGTTTCTACATAACATTGAACAAAAAAAATTATTATGGAATACACCAATCAAATCGTCGCACTTTCTACAGATGAGCAGAAAGCGGCATTTTACAAAAAAACTTATTTGCATGTTGCTTTGGCAATTTTAGCATTTATAGTTGTGGAAGGAATTCTTTTGGCAATAGTTCCGGCGGACCTTATTGTAGGTATGCTAAGTATGAGATTTGCATGGTTATTTTTAATTGGAGCCTTTTGGTTAGCTTCTACTTTAGCCAGCAAATGGTCACTTTCTCAGAATCGTTCGGTTCAGTATGGTGGCTTGGCTTTCTACGTACTTTTGGAAGCTATCATCTTCCTTCCTATGATTTACATAGCCATTTCATACACCGGATTCGAACTCATAAAACAAGCGGCACTCATTACCTTAATGTTGTTTGGAGGCATCACAGGCGTTGCTTTGACATCGAAAAGAGATTTCTCTTTTTTAAGAGGGATTATTGTAATGGGAGGGTTTGTTGCTTTGGGACTCATAGTAGCCGGAATGATCTTCGGATTTAATCTCGGACTTTGGTTCTCTGTAGGTATGGTTTTCTTGGCAGGAGCTTCTATTTTGTACGAAACCAGCAAATTGAAAGATGTATATACTCCCAGTCAATACGTAGGAGCTGCTTTGCAATTATTTGCATCTATCATGCTGATGTTCTGGTATATATTAAGAATTTTAATGAGTAGAAAAAACTAAAATTTATCAAAAATATATTTAAAAATATCAAAGGCTGTCTTTTATAGAACAGCCTTTTTTTGTTAAACAATATACTAATTCCTTCACCCCTAAAACAACTTTACACCTAACGACTTTACACCTCTTGCATACAAGCATTTTTTTGCCTATTCGTATTTAATAATGTAACTTTGTCTCAATCTAAAATTAATTTTTATGTCAAAAGCTATTTCGCAAGTTCCTTTTGCTCAAAACGAGCCCGTAAGAAGTTACGCTCCGGGGTCTCCCGAAGTAAAGAGCCTTATTGCCACCTATAAAAAAATGTGGAAAGAAAAAGTAGAAATCCCCATGTTTATTGGAGGTAAAGAAATAAAAACCAAAGATATAGTTGCTATTACCTCTCCACAAGACCATCAACATATTGTAGCACACTACCACAAGGGTAATACCAAACATGTAGAAGATGCGATTGCATCTTGCCTTTCTGCAAGACAAGCATGGAACGACTTAGGTTGGGAGCAGCGTGCAGCCATTTTTTTGAAAGCAGCCGATCTGTTTGCCGGTCCTTATAGAGACAAAATAAATGCAGCCACCATGATTGGGCAATCCAAAAATGTGCATCAGGCAGAAATAGATGCAGCTTGCGAACTTATTGATTTTCTTCGTTTCAATGTAGAATTTATGACAGAGTTGTATTCCGAGCAACCCATCTCCGATGTTAATATCTGGAATCGTGCCGAATACAGAGCTTTAGAAGGATTCTGCTACGCCATTACTCCTTTCAATTTTACTGCCATTTCTATGAATCTTCCTGTCTCTATGGCTATGATGGGAAATGTAGTGGTTTGGAAGCCATCGGCTACTCAAATTTACTCTGCCCATGTTATTATGGAAGTATTGCGTGAAGCCGGTTTGCCGGACGGCGTTATCAATATGGTATTCAGTGGAGGAGCAGAAACCTCCAAAGCCGTTCTTTCTCATCCCGATTTCGCAGGAATCCACTTCACGGGTTCCACAGAAGTCTTCCAAAGTTTATGGAAACAGATTGGTGAAAATATCCATATTTACAAAACTTATCCAAGAATTGTAGGTGAAACCGGAGGTAAAGATTTTGTAATTACCCACCCTTCTGCTCATGCGGCTCAGGTAGCAACAGCATTAGTGAGAGGAGCTTTCGAATATCAAGGTCAAAAATGTTCTGCTGCATCACGTGCTTATATTCCAAAATCACTTTGGAAAGAAGTAAAAAAAGTAATGGAAACTCAACTAAAATCCATTAAAATAGGCTCTCCTGAAGCCCCTTCTAATTTCGTAAATGCTGTAATTGATAAAGCCTCATTCGATAAATGCAAAGGCTACATCGAAAGAGCTGAAAAATCTAAAGATGCCAAAGTTATCTTTGGAGGGAAATGTGAAGACAAAAAAGGCTGGTTTGTACACCCTACCGTAATAGAAACCACCAATCCAAAATACGAAAGCATGGTAGAGGAAATCTTTGGACCTATTTTGACCTTATATGTATACGAAGACAAAAACTGGGCAGAGACCTTGAAATTGGTAGACGAGTCTTCTCCTTATGCCCTTACAGGAGCTGTTTTCTCTCAAGACAGATATGCAATTGCTGAGGCAACAAAAGCCTTGGAAAATGCGGCAGGAAATTTCTATATCAACGACAAACCTACAGGTGCAGTAGTCGGTCAACAGCCATTTGGCGGTGCAAGAGCTTCGGGAACCAATGATAAAGCCGGATCTAAGATGAATCTTCTGCGTTGGGTTTCTGCCAGAAGTATCAAAGAAAATTTTGTACCTCCTACAGATTACAAATATCCTTTCTTGGGGTAAAAAATTCTAAGGGAATTTTTTTGTTAATAATTCAAATTTATTCTCGATAAAAAAAATAAAAAACTCACTGATTTTGAAGTCAGTGAGTTTTTTTTTAAGATTTTTTTCGCTTCGACAATTATTTACCTAAATAAGATTTCAAAATCTTGCTTCGGCTGTTGTGTTTTAGGCGTTTAATTGCTTTTTCTTTAATCTGTCGAACTCTTTCTCTGGTTAAATCGAAAGTTTCTCCTATTTCTTCCAAGGTCATAGGATGTTTACCATTTAGTCCAAAATATAATCTTACCAAATCGGCTTCTCTCGGTGTTAAAGTACATAGAGCTCTTTCAATTTCTATTTGTAAAGATTCTAACATTAAATCTTTATCCGGACTTGGCGACTCTCCCGAACGCAATACATCATAGAGATTAGAGTCTTCTCCTTCTACCAAAGGAGCATCCATAGATAAATGACGACCCGAGTTTTTCATAGATTCCTTAATGTCTTCCTCACTCATATCCAGCACTTCTGCCAATTCTTCGGGAGACGGAGGTCTTTCGTTTTCCTGCTCAAGATGTGCATAGGCTTTATTGATTTTATTAATGGAACCAATCTTATTGAGAGGAAGCCTCACGATTCTCGATTGTTCTGCCAAGGCTTGCAAAATGGATTGTCTTATCCACCACACCGCATACGAAATAAATTTGAAACCTCTTGTTTCATCGTATCTTTTGGCAGCTTTCATGAGTCCAAGATTTCCTTCATTAATCAAATCCGGAAGTGATAGACCTTGGTTTTGGTATTGCTTGGAAACAGATACCACGAAACGCAAGTTGGCCTTAATGAGTTTCTCCAATGCCGCTCTATCACCGGCTCTAATGCGTTGTGCCAATACAACTTCTTCATCAGCCGTGATGAGTTCTACTTTTCCAATCTCTTGAAGGTATTTATCTAACGATGCGGTTTCCCTGTTGGTAACCTGTTTTGTAATTTTTAGC
Organism: Cloacibacterium sp.; assembly: GCA_017995195.1. Lineage (GTDB taxonomy): Bacteria > Bacteroidota > Bacteroidia > Flavobacteriales > Weeksellaceae > JAGOJI01. The sequence continues at coordinate 369 of JAGOJI010000035.1, read as the reverse complement.
TGTCTCATTTAATTTAATCTACATTATGACTTATATCATATTATACGAAGGAAACAACCTAAAGGTTACAAAAAGATAAAAATTAATTTAAAATAAGCTGAAGATGGGTTGAAATGTGAAGTGATAAAAATGGATAAAAGGAGAATTATTGCCAAAACTTTATTCTTTGTTTATATTCTGACAAAATCTATTTTCCAAAATCGCCAAATATGATTTACATATAATTAGGAAAAACTATTTGTGAGATTTGGAGTACTGCAACTGAACCTCTAATTTACGGCTCTAACTTTAATTTTAAATTAAACCCGATTAATCTCCTGTGTTTAGCTTTTCATAAGCTTTCACAATGATTTCATCTGGCGAAACATT
>JAGOJI010000034.1 GCA_017995195.1 Cloacibacterium sp. | reverse complement strand
TTTGAAATGATTTGGGAAAATAATGTTAATTTTGAATCCATAAGAAGGTTTTTTTGTTGTACAACCTCAAAGATACTTTGAGTTACTTTAATTCCTTCTTATTTTTTTATTTAGGACGCTATTGTTTACCTCATAAAATTCAAGAAAAAAACAGGTATTATCAATTATAGAAAACCTCAAAAAAATTAACGATTATATATACAAACATGAAAGCTCATTTCTCAGTAAGCTCTAATGATTATTTTGAATAAACATCACAACCATTATACATTGATTCAAAAAGCCTATTTTTGTAAAGATTCTACACCTACTAAATGAAAGCCCTAAAAACCCTTAATCCTTACTTTTGGAAACATCGAAAAATGTTGTCGTTAGGCGTATTGTTCATTATTTTGAGTAATTTTTTTTCTATTTTCTGGATTCAGTACATGGGAAAAGGCATCAATGCTATTATGGAAAAAAATTCGGAATATTCTATTGCCAGTATTGTTTTCATTATTATTGGATCTTCTTTGTTATCCGGAATTTTTAGGTTTTTGATGAGGCAAACCATTATTGTAACCTCCCGAAAGATAGAGTATGAACTAAAGAACAAAATTTACCGTCAATATCAAGAATTATCTTTAACAACATATAAGCAAACTACCATAGGCGACCTTATGAACCGACTGAGTGAAGACATGGTAGCGATACGGATGTATTTGGGACCCGGCGTTATGTACATTGTAAATCTATTCGTTTTATTGATTATCACGAGCATTTATATGTATATGTCCGATGTTGAGATGACCATTATTACCCTAACCCTTCTCCCATTACTTTCTTTTTCCATTTACAAGGTAAGCTCTATAGTAAATAAGAAATCGAAAATTATGCAGAAAAGTCAATCTGCGATTTCTACTTTTGTACAAGACAGTTTCTCGGGAATCCGTGTTATTAAATTCTTCAACAAAGAAAAATACATCGAAAAAAATTATGGCATCAAGGTAAAAGATTATCAGGACAAAGCCCTTGATTTGGCTAAAATAGAAACGTACTTCTTCACATCTATGATATTTGTTATTGGCATTCTTAATGTTGCCATTCTCTACATTGGCGGACAAAAGTATATTGACGGAAAAACAGAGGTAGGCACCATTGCCGATTTTTTCATGTACATCAATACCCTTATTGTGCCTTTCAGCCTTGTAGGTTGGGTAACTTCTGTAAACCAGCGTGCCGAAGCCTCTATGCAGAGAGTGAACGAATTTATGAATAAAACCTCGGATATTATTAACAAAAACAATAACCAATATCCCATAAAAGGAGATATAGAGTTCCGAAACGTAAGCTATACCTATCCCAATACAGGAATTAAAGCTCTCGAAAACATAAGTTTTAAAGTAAGTGCCGGCGAATCTGTAGCAATAACAGGGAAAACCGGCAGTGGTAAATCAACCATTGCTTTACTGCTTTGCCGACTAATTGACCCCGATGAAGGCGAAATCTTAATTGACGGAAAAAACCTGAAAGACCATAACTTAGAACTGTACAGAAAGCACATTGGCTACATACCACAAGAGAGTTACCTGTTTTCAGACACTATAGAAAACAACATTGGATTTGCAATCGACAATCCTACCCTTGAATTGGTAGAAGAATTTGCCAAAAAAGCCGATGTTCACAAAAACATCATACAGTTTAAAAACCAATACCAAACTATGGTAGGCGAAAGAGGAGTAATGCTTTCGGGAGGACAAAAACAAAGAATCTGCATTGCAAGAGCACTTATAAAAACACCTGAAATTATTATTTTTGATGATTGCCTCTCTGCACTGGACACAGAAACCGAAGAAAATATTTTGCAAAACATAGAAAAAGAGATTAAAAACTGCACCTCAATCATTGTTACCCATAGAGAATCAAGCATTAAAAGAGCCGATAAAATACTCAATCTAAACGACGCAAATCCGGTTTTTTCATGATTTTTATCTCTTTTGTTCAAAAATTTCTTATTTTTAGGTAAAATATTCGCTTTCTTATTTTGCAATTAAAAGAATTCTCCTATATTTGTTTAGTAGATTAAAAAAACTATCATACAATGAGTGAATATAAGGAACGCCATGAAAATGAGATTTTCACAAAGGTGTTAAAAGCAGGAAGGAGAACCTATTTCTTTGATGTACGTGAAACAAAAGCAGGAGACTATTACCTTACTATTACCGAAAGCAAAAAGAATTTCGGAGAAAACGGAGAAGCCTCTTTCGAAAAACACAAAATTTATCTTTACAAAGAAGACTTCAAGAGTTTTGTAGAAATGTTTAAAGAATCTACAGATTTCATTATTGAACAGAAAGGTGAAGATGTAATTTCTGAAAGACACGACAAAGATTTTAAATCAAAATCATTTACCATAGAGTCGGAAGACGATATGTAGATGACCCATCTCAATATAAAGCCGCACTTTTTACAGATGCGGCTTTTTCTGTTGGTAATTTTCAGAGCGAATGCAGCAGTAAGTAACTTTGGTTACAAAGTCAATTAAAATAAATCCTTATTTTCGCTGAATATGAAAGTGTTATGATTTTCTCTCATCGCTTTTTAATTTTATCAAACAAATGGAGTTTCTACCATATCTTTTAGCCGTTGTTATTGGAGTCATCATGGGTTTAATTGGTGGTGGCGGAAGCATATTGTGCGTACCCATTTTCGTTTATATTTTTGGATTCAGTAGCGAAGCTGCAGTAGCCAACTCTCTTTTTGTGGTAGGTGTTATGAGTGTTTTTGGAAGTTTGGGCTATTTCAGACAAGGCTTGGTAGATTTCAAAACGATATTTCTCTTCGGTATTCCTTCGCTGTTTTCTATATTTTTTGTAAGAAAAATTATTTTGCCCAACATCCCATCTGTAATTGCCAATTTGAATGGCTTTGAAATAAAAAAAGACTTTTTCCTGTTACTGCTCTTTGCCATTCTCATGTTGGGAGCTTCCCTAAAAATGATTACAAGCAAACCCAAGACACATTACATTACCCACAAACCACAATACACTCTACTCATTACTCAAGGAATTGCCGTAGGCATGATTACGGGACTTATAGGAGCAGGAGGAGGCTTTTTAATTGTTCCGGCATTGGTCATGCTATTGGGGTTAGACATAAAAAAAGCCATAGGAACTTCGCTCGTCATTGTATCTTTAAATTCTTTATTGGGATTTTTCAGTTCTATAGACCTACATTCTGATTGGGATTTTCTCCTTTTGTTTACCTTCTTGGCAGTAGTAGGAATTGTAATAGGACTTCAGCTTTCTAAAAAGATTAACGGAGAACGACTTAAGCCCATTTTCGGATATTTTGTATTGGCTATGGGAGTCTATATTATTATCAAAGAAACTATTTTAAAATCATAAATTAATAATAATCAATACATAATAAATCTTCAGAGTATTGTTACAAATGTTACTCTCTATATACACAGAAGGTACGAAGTTTGTAGCATCATCATTAAAATAAAATATTATGAAAGTAGAACAAATTTATACTGGGTGTTTAGCACAAGGAGCATATTACATCGTTTCTCAAGGAGAAGCGGCTATTATAGATCCACTAAGAGAGGTGCAACCGTATTTAGATAGATTGGAAAAAGACGGTGTACAGCTTAAATATATTTTTGAAACACATTTCATGCCGATTTTGTTTCGGGGCATCTTGATTTAAGTAAAAAAACCAATGCTGTTATTGTATATGGCCCTACCGCAAACCCTAATTTCAAAGCTATTATAGCAGAAGACAATCAGATTTTCGAAATAGGATCTGTAAAAATAAAAGCTCTCCACACTCCGGGACACACCATGGAAAGCACCACTTATTTACTAATTGATGAAAACGGTAAAGATACTGCTATTTTTTCCGGAGACACTCTGTTTTTAGGCGATGTAGGAAGACCCGATTTGGCACAAAAAGCAACCAATATGACTCAAGACCAATTAGCCGGGTTATTGTATGACAGTTTGTACGAAAAAATAATGCCTCTTGCAGATGATGTAACCGTTTACCCTGCACATGGTGCCGGAAGTGCCTGCGGGAAAAACATGCAAAAAGAAACAGTAGATACTTTAGGGAATCAGAAAAAAAGCAACTATGCTCTCAATCAGCCCAATAAAGAAGCTTTTGTAAAAGCAATAACCGATGGACTTATGCCACCTCCAGCCTATTTCGGAATGAATGTAGCCATGAACAAAGGAGGTTACCAAAGTTTCGATACGGTACTGGAAAAAGGGCTAAAACCTCTTTCTGTAGAAGAATTTGAAACTGCCGCCGAAGAAGCAGGAGCCCTAATTCTCGATACAAGAAAAGCTGCCATTTTTCATCAGGGGTTCATTCCTCAATCTATCAACATTGGCATTGCAGGAGATTTTGCACCGTGGGTCGGAGCCATGATTGTTAATGTCAACCAACCTCTACTTTTGGTAACCGATAAGGGTGCGGAAGAAGAGGTTATCACAAGACTAAGCAGAGTGGGCTTCGACCATGTTTTAGGCTATCTTGAAGGCGGTTTTGAAACTTGGAAAAACAAAGGAAAAGAAATAGATACTGTTAAAAGAATATCTGTAGAAGAGTTTGTGAACCAATATAAAAACAACGACAAAGTAATAGACCTAAGACGAGCCTCCGAATACGAAACAGAACATATAGAGAACGCTTATAATATGCCATTGGATTATATTAACAATTGGATTAATGACATCGACAGTAAAGAGCATTTTTATCTGCATTGTGCAGGAGGATACCGAAGCATGATTGCCGCAAGTATTTTACAGGCAAGAGGCTACAGAAACTTTACCGAAATAGAAGGAGGTTTCAACGCCATTAAGACTACCCAAAAAATTCCTACTACAGATTTTGTTTGCCAAAGTAAAATATTCCATATATAAATAGGAGTCGAACAATTATAATTTTCAAAAAGTAAAACAGCCTTTTTAGAGACATAATTCTAAAAGGGCTTTTTTATAGTTAAAATTAACAAATACATTATCAATAAATATGCAAAGTAGTTAAGGTGGTATGAGGTTAGAAAGTTAGAAAATCTTGCATTGTTTCTGTTTTTTTTCGAATCCGATTTAAGTTAATTAGAAAATATCGTACCTCTCTCAACATAAAGAATTAGCGGAATAGATTTTAATGATTAATTTTGCACATCTTTGGCTAAAAATCCATGATTATAATTGATGAACATTCCACCTCATGATTGAAAGTATACAAAACGAAAAAATAAAAAATCTCAGCAGACTTCTCAACAAAAATAACGATCGAAAAAAATCGGGCAAATTCATTGTTGAAGGAAAACAAGAGAACGAAAGAGCCTTGAAGTTTGGTTTTGAGGCAGAAGAATTTTTTATCTGCGAAAGCATCTACAAAGGAACTTTGCCCAAAGAAAAAATTAATTTTGTTTCTGAAAACGTATACGAAAAAATAGCTTATCGAGGAACCTCAGAAGGAATCATCGGCATATTTAAAGCCCAAAAACATGATTTGGAGAGTTTTACTCCTCGTGAAAACTCTTCCATCATTGTTGTAGAAAGTGTAGAAAAACCGGGAAACTTAGGAGCTATTCTCCGCAGTTGCGAGGCTTTTGGTATTGATGCCCTTATTGTTACCGATACGCGTGTAGATTTTTACAACCCCAATGTTATTCGCTCCAGCGTAGGCTGCTTATTCGGCATGAATATTTTTCAAGCAAGCAACGAAGAGGTGTATGAGTTCCTACAAAAACATGAGTTCCATACCTTCACTACCATTATGAGTGAAAAGGCAGAAGACATCAACCTAAAAAACTTAAAAAACAAAACTGCCCTGCTCTTTGGCACCGAACACTCAGGACTTAGCAATTTTTGGCAAAACAAAGGAGAAAATATTTTAATCCCTATGGCAGGAAGTATAGACTCACTCAATCTCAGCAATGCTGTTGCCATTTGCTGCTACGAAATATTGAGACAAAAAAAATCCCGTTAAAAAAACGGGATTTAAAAATATTTATCTTGGAGATAAATTATTTTTTAACTTCTTTAGCAGCTTCTTCTACTTTTTTAGCAGCTCCTTCTACTTTAGCAGCAGCATCTTTAGTAGCATCTTCTACTTTAGCAGCTCCTTCTTTAGCAACTTCAGTTGTAGCAGCAGCAGCATCTTTAGCAACTTCTTCTACTTTAGCAGCAGCAGAGTCAACTTTAACAGCAGCAGAATCTACAGCAGCAACAGCAGAATCAACTTTAGCTTCAGCAGCTGGAGCAGCTTCAGTTTTTTTACAAGATACAAGAGCCAATGCAACTACAGCAGCTGCGAACAATGATTTTTTCATAATTTAAATAATTAAAAAGGTTTAAATTTGTTTTTGTTTAATTCACTTGTTCATTTCATTTGAACGAGACAAAGGTATCTCAATAACAAAATTTGTTTTAGAAAATTAATTGTAATATCTTTGTAAAATAATTTACAATTAAACATATTTGAAAATCAATCGATTAAATAATTTTATTCATTTGACGGATTTAGATTTACTACACTTTGAGCAATTAAAAACTGAGGTACAGGCTCAATATTTAAAAGAACACCACCCTTCCTTTGATGATATTTCGAAGTGGAAAGGCATTGATATCATCTATTTTCAAGAAGATTTAAGAAAAAGGGCAAAAGGAAACATCAGTGAGAAAACCTTCTACACTTACTTCAAAACCCTTCCTGTAAGTAAACTACCGAGAATTGATATGCTAAATATCCTCTCTATATATGTAGGATATACTTCTTGGTATGACTTCAAAAAAAATCACCTTTTTGAAAATGAAACCCTAAACGATTCCGAAAAAGAAACCCTACTCGAACCTGAAGTAGAGCAAAGTTTTACCATATTTCACGAAACTCCAAAGAATTTACCGCTTCCAAAAGAGCAAGAAAATATTATTTTACAAAAAAACACCAATGACAATCAATTATTTAAAGAAAAATCAACTGTTTTAGAAAAAACACAACAACCTTCTCAAAATTCTCTCTTTTCTAAGATAAAAAAATATGTTTGGCTTATTATTTCAGGAATTTTAGCCACAATTGTAGCCATTTTGGGATTTGGAGATCACATTTGGGGTAGAAACTACACGTATTGTTTTATAGATTCGGACAGAAATACCAAAATCAACAATGTACTTGAAATTAAGGTAATCAAAGAAAACGAATCTCCTATATTGTACCGCGTAAAGCCCGGTGAATGTTTTTATTATCCCTCTAAAGACAAAACACTAAAAATGGAAGTATCTTCCCCGTTCTACGAAACTGCACTAGTTTTTAGAAACCTCGAAAATGCTCCAAGAGAAGAGACTATAGAGCTAAAACCTGATGATTACGCCATTATGCTGCATTATTTCTCTACGAAAGAAGTAAGCAGCTCATCTTTGGAACAAATAAAAGTAAAGCAACAAACCCTTAACAACCTAATAAGCGATAGAGCATTGATTTATCAGGTATTCGATAATGAGTTTTATGGCGTAGAAACCCTCACAAAGCAAAAATACATTGGCTTGGTAACAACTCCTACCAAGTCTATGAAAAACCTTAAAGTTATTGAAACCAAAAGAGAAAAAGGGAAAATAGTATTGATTAAATTTAAAATTGAAAGCGATGAGAAAAAATAGAAACCTTATATTTTCCTTGTTCGCCGTTTTGTTGGTTGTCTTTTCTTGCAATAAAAAGCAAGAAGAACTAAGCGATTTGGACAAACTGAAATACAGCAACAAAAAGTCTTATCCTGCTATAAAAATGGATAGTGCACAAGCCATCAACAGCATTACCAAGCAAAAAGTTCAGGAATTGCTGGATCTATCTATACTATACGCTTCGGGAAACAGAGATACCGATATTGATTCGGTAATTTATGACCAAATGAACAGCTATTTTATAAAACCAGATTCTACTAAAACAAAATTTTTACTGAAAGAATTAGATAGTTTGAAGGTAAAGAATGCCCGAGTAAACACATTGGATATTGATAAAAAAATCAACGGAAAAGATACCATAGATATTGCTTCGTTTGAGGTAGAATATTTTGGAAACAACCATAAACCTATAGGAACTTTCAGTAAAAAAGCTAAATATATCCTTAAAAAATCTCCTGTACAATTTGTAAAAGAATTCAAATTCTACTTTATCGACTTTGATTTTAAAGAAAAAGAAAATACTTCATCGCGAGTGACCAAGTAATCTAAAGGAATATCGCTACCGGAAACATCTGAAATCTGCTCGTTTGGCGGGAAATAATTGAAGCCTACTTTTAGAGCATTAGAACCCGCAGAAAGGAAAAACCTATCGTAAAACCCTTTACCATACCCTACTCTATTCCCTTGATTATCACAGTACAACAAAGGGGTGATGATGAAATCGAAATCTTTTATCTCAACATTTTTATGAACCTGAGGTTCGAGAATTCCCCAAGAATTTTTAACTAAAACCGTATCGGGTCTAAGTTCCACCGAAAGCATATGGTTACCCATAACTTTCGGGACAAAAACTTTTATCTTATTCTTCCAAAAAAAATCAATAAGGTGCTGTGTATTGATTTCATTAAATTTTTCGATGGGCAAAAAGGTATGAACCTTCTGGTTTTCCATTAATTTAAATGATGAAAGAAAACAATTAACTATTTCCCGAGAATAACTTTCGACCTCACTGAGAGCTAACTTTTTCCTTTTTTCGAGGTATATTTTTCTTAACTCAGCTTTGGAAACTGAAGTATTCATAGGAATCAACTTAAATGGTTTTCACGGAAATAATATTGACCGGACAAGCCTTCGCTGCTTTTTCACATGGTTCAAAAGCGTCTTCTATAGGTGTTTTTAGGGTAAAAAAACCTTTTTTATCAGTAGATTTTAGCAAAACAGATTTTCCATCTTTTTTAGACATACGGAAAAATTCCGGTGCAAATTCTGCACAGTAGTTACAACCAATACACTTATCTCTCTGTAAAGTAATGATGACCATTTCGTAATAATTTATAAACTATTTGCTACGACTCCACTATTTTATACAACTTATCGCTCGGTCTTATTCTGAAATCTATAGGAAAAGTAATAACATTGGACTTAGTCGCTTTTTCAGCAGCTACATCGTCAACCATCATAGTTTCTATAAGCATTTCCTGAGAGCCCGTTGTAGGTCCTTGAATCAGTACTCTGTCTCCAATATTCAAATCGTAGGCTTCAATTAAAAATTCGGCAATATTAGATTTCGGATAAAAATGTCTGCCCTTTCCTATGTAAATTTTCTTTTGTGTAGCATTCGATCCCGAATTAGGTGACCACTCTCCAAGTTCTTGCCCAAGATAATATCCGCTCCAGAAACCTCTGTTGTAAACAGTTTCCAAACGCTTCATCCAACCGTCTACTTTTTCTTGAGAGAAGGTTCCTTCTGCAATAGCATCTATAGCTTCTCTATAGGCTTTAGTAACTGTGGCTACATATTCGGGTGCACGCCCACGACCTTCTATTTTTAGTACTTTTACTCCTGCATCTACAATTTGATCCAAAAAGCCAATGGTACAAAGATCTTTGGGAGACATCATGTACTCGTTATCCAGTTCTATTTCAAATCCTGTCTCTTGGTCTACCACGGTATATTTTTTCCTACAATTCTGCTTACATGCCCCTCTATTGGCAGAAGAATTATGAGAGTGAAGACTTAGGTAGCATTTTCCGGAGACTGCCATACATAAGGCTCCATGCCCAAAAATTTCAATCTCCACCAAATTTCCGCTTGGTCCTTTAATTTGTTCCTTTTCTATCTGAGAGCATATTTTTTTGATTTGTGTAATGCTCAACTCTCTACTCATTACCATAGTATCGGCAAACAGTGCATAAAATTTCACGGTTTCTATATTGGTAATATTGATTTGCGTAGAAATATGCACTTCCAGCCCGATTTGCCTTGCATAGGCAATTACCGCCTGATCCATCGCAATTACCGCTGTAAGATGAGCTGCTTTTGCTTTGTCCAACAAGGTTTTGATGATTGATAAATCGTGATCGTAAATAATGGTATTGAGGGTAAGATAAGTTCTCACGCCTTTCTCGGAACATCTTCTGCTAATTTCGGGAAGATCATCAAGAGTAAAATTCATAGAAGCTCTCGCCCTCATATTCAATTGCTCTACACCAAAATACACCGAATCGGCTCCGTTATCCAACGCTGCCTGTAAAGAGGTGAAATCTCCTGCAGGTGCCATTAGTTCTATTTTCCCTGTATTGGTCATGTATTGATAATATAATTATTGTAAATCTAAATATGTGATAGGAAATCAATTTGCGAAAGTAAAAAAAAATTATCACTTCTTTCATTCGCCGAGCAGATTTAAAGTCTCTATTAATGAGTTTAATATAAAATTGATTTATCAATTCTAAATCTGAAATTCTTAGAGCCTGTTTAAGAAAATTAACACGTTCATTTCAAACTCACATCATGAAGAAAGTAGTGGATATTCGAATATATAGCCTACTTTACAAAAAATTATTTCCCATTAAAAGCTGCCATGGTATTTCCAATTCCTGCAAAAACGAATGACAGACAGGCTTTTGAGAACACTTCTATTCTTTCTTGCAAGGTTTTCAGTTCTTCTTCGTTCCATTTTCCGAGGACGTAATCTACTTGTTGTCCTTCTTTAAATTCTGCCGAAATCCCAAAACGTATTCTGGCGTATTCTTGTGTATTTAAAACTTCCTGAATGTTTTTCAGACCGTTGTGACCTGCATCTGACCCTTTTTTTCGCATTCTCAATGTTCCGAAAGGCAGTGCCAAATCATCAGTAATCACCAAAACATTTTCCAACGCAATGTTTTCTTTCTGCATCCAAAAACGAACGGCGTTTCCGGAAAGATTCATATAAGTATCGGGTTTCAGTACAAAAACTTTTCTACCTTTGTATTTTCCTTCGGCAACCCAACCAAAATTGGCAGATTTGAAAGGCGTTTCTAATGTTTCTGCAATTTTTTCGGCTACTTTAAAACCAATATTATGACGCGTTTCTGCGTATTCTTCTCCCTTATTTCCGAGACCGATGATTAAGTACTTCACTTTTTAAATAAATGATAAATGATGTGTGATAAATGATTTACAAAGATAATTTTTTAAAAATAATTTTCTCCCAAATACATTTTCCTGAACCACAATTCAAAAACAGGATCTTGCAGCGACAAAATACCGTCTTCGGAATCTAAAACATCTTTTTCTATTAAAGCATTTCTATTTTTAATTACGGTTCCTGAAGTTCCAAGATTATACTTTCTCATTACTGACGTGGAAGTAATCTGCTCTTCATTTTTTGTAACTGCTTTCAGAAGATTAATTTGTTTTGCGCTCAAATTTTCACAAACATTCATAAAAAAAGGACTATTACTATCTACCAGTTTTTGCTTTGCTTTCAGATAAGTTTCTTCGGTTACTTTTTTTGTAGTTTCTACCCATACAAAATAGGAAAACTGTTGTACATACCACGAGTGGTTTTGCATTTCTATAACAATATTTTTCACGAAAACATTATCAATTTCTTTTTTGGTTTTCCTAAAACCGTTTTCTATAAAAGTTTCCCATTTTTCAGTAGTTATCTTTTTTAAAAACTTTATATTTCCAAATTTATAGAATGGCTTTGAAGAATTATTAAAAATATTACTCATCATATGTCTTTTACTACCATAAAGACAGTAAGTTACATTCTTTTGTTTTTGCCAAACTGAACGAAGTTTTTTTTCAAAACTTTCTGCTTGCTCAAAATTCATTATGTTTTGAAATTCATCAATCGCTACAATAAATTTTACACCTTTCTTTTCTGCTATTACTTCGGGGAGATTTAGAATTTCCAAAGCATTTTTCTTTGCATCGTCCCAATCAAAACTAATACTGAAATCTGAAACAGGATCTATCCCAAAACTTAATTTTGGAATAATGTTTTTGAAAAATTCTTTTCCGCTTTTCAGCCAATCTTCCAATATGTTAGACGAAGATTTCACACATTCTTTGGCGAATACTTCATAAAATTCATTTTCAGAATTTACAGAAAACATGTCAATAGAAACCACTTTTATATCTGTAGTTTTTTTTATTTCTTGTAAAGTTTTTTCTACCAATGAAGATTTTCCCCATCGTCGTGGTGAAATAATACTAACATTAATTTCGTTCAAAAGATTGGTTTTCAACTCTTTCAAATCTTGTTCGCGATTTGTGAAAAAATCTTCAGAAACTGTAGTCCCAAAACTAAAAGGATTTTTCATCTCTATATTTTTCACAAATATACAAAACTTCCTTTTCAGGAAGTTGCTGAAAGGAAAGTTTCTTTACAGCAAGTTTAGTTTGCCAAAATTTTCGTTAAAACCAAATTCACCTCATCTACCGTTTTCACAGCATCTTTCCTCATCATCAGTTGATTGCCATCTTTTCCAATTTTTTCCTTCAGTTGTGCTTCTTTCGGATTTTGACTCAAATAATTAATAATATTTCTGAATTTTTCACTTTGGTAAAATTTATCTTGTGGATTATCAGGGAAATAACCCAAGAAAATTCCGTTTTTCATTACTATTTTTTCAAAGCCAATTTCCGAAGCGAGCCATTTTAATTCTACAGATTTCAATAAATTAATCACTTCTTTCGGTAAATTTCCGAATCGGTCAACCAATTCATTTTCAAATTTTTGCAATTCTTCTTTACTCTGAATCTCAGCCAATTTTTGATACAGCGAAAGTCTTTCTTCAATAGAATTTACATAAAAATCGGGCAACATCAATTCAAAATCGGTATCAATATTGACTTCTTTGGTAGATTTAAACAGTTTTTTACGGTCTTCTTCATTTTCAAATAAATCTTGAAAATCATCTTCGTTTTGCAACTCTTCCAGAGCTTCCTGCATCAATTTTTGATAGGTTTCAAAGCCCATTTCATTGATAAAACCACTTTGTTCCGCTCCCAATAAATCTCCTGCTCCACGGATTTCTAAATCTTTCATCGCAATTTGAAAACCACTTCCCAAATCCGAAAATTGTTCAATGGCTTCCAAACGTTTTCTCGCATCAGAAGTTACCATATCAAAAGGCGGCGTTATCAAGTAACAAAAGGCTTTTTTGTTGCTTCGCCCAACTCTTCCTCGCATTTGGTGGAGATCTGCCATTCCGAATTTTTGAGCATCATTAATGAAAATAGTATTGGCATTCGGAACGTCAACTCCTGATTCTACAATCGTGGTGGAAACCAATACATCGTATTTTCCCTCCATAAAATCCAACACATTGCGTTCCAGTTCTTTACCGTCCATTTGTCCGTGACCTGTAATCACTCTTGCATCAGGAACCAAACGCTGAATTAATCCTGCAATATCTTTCAGGTTTTCAATTCTGTTGTTGATGAAATACACTTGTCCGTCCCGTTGAATTTCGTAGGAAATAGCATCTCTCAAAATCTCTTCCGAAAAACCAATAATTTGGGTATCAACAGGTTGTCTGTTTGGCGGTGGCGTTTTAATCACCGACAAATCTCTTGCTGCCATCAACGAAAATTGCAAAGTTCTCGGAATTGGCGTTGCTGTTAACGTCAACGTATCAATATTAGATTTCAACGTTTTTAGTTTGTCTTTTACATTCACCCCGAATTTATGTTCTTCATCAATAATCAACAATCCTAAATCTTTGAATTTCACATCTTTACTCACGAGTTGATGCGTTCCTATCACAATGTCTAATTTCCCCGATTCTAAATCTTTCAGTGTTTCAGATTTTTGTTTTGCAGAACGGAATCGGTTGAGATACGAGATATTCACAGGAAATTCTTTCAATCTTTCCTTGAAACTTCGGTAATGTTGAAACGCCAAAATCGTGGTAGGAACCAAAACAGCGACTTGTTTTCCATCGGTTGCAGCTTTGAACGCTGCACGAATCGCAACTTCCGTTTTCCCAAAACCAACATCACCACAGATTAATCGGTCCATCACGCCATCATTTTCCATATCATTTTTCACGTCAAGCGTTGCTTTTTCTTGGTCAGGCGTATCTTCGTAAATGAAACTTGCCTCTAATTCGGTCTGCAAATAAGAATCGGGAGAAAAACTAAATCCTTTTGCCGTTTTTCTTTCGGCGTACAATTTTATGAGATCAAAAGCGATTTGTTTAACCTTCGCTTTCGTCTTTTGCTTCAAAGATTTCCACGCCGGAGAACCGAGTTTGGAAAGCGTAATTTCCTTTCCTTCCGGTCCGTTATATTTTGAAATTTTATGAAGCGAGTGAATGGAAACATAGAGCAAATCACCATTTTTGTAGGTCAGTTTAAAACATTCCTGCACTTTTCCATCGTTATTCACTTTCACCAAACCCATAAATTTTCCGATTCCGTGGTCAATGTGTGTGATATAATCGCCCACTTTCAAAGACATTAAATCTTTCAGCGTCAATTGTTCCGATTTCGCAAAAGAATTTTTGGCTTTGAAACGTTGATAACGGTCAAAAATCTGATGATCGGTATACACCGAAACTTTTAGTTGAGCATCTACAAAACCTTCGTGAAGCTCGGATTTGAAGGAGTTGTAGAGTCGTAAAGTCGTAAAGTCGTTAATTTGGCTCTCGGTTCTCGGCTCTTGATTCTCGGCTCTCGGTTCTCGGCTCTCTTGAAGGGAAGCGAAGATTTCTTCTAACCTTTCTTTCTGTTTTTCGCTGGAAAACGAAATCCAAGTTTCGTAGCCTTCCGATTTTTTTTGCTCTAAATCTTCCAGCAACAATTCAAAATTTTTGTGGAAACTTGGCTGTTGGGTTTGGTTGAGGTTTATTGGTTGTCGGTTGTCGGTTGTCGGTTGTCGGTTTTCTTGATTCTCGTTTCTTGAATCTTGGCTCTCATTCGTGAAATCAATTGTTTTAAATTTTTGAAGATCTTTCAAAAATTCTCCATCAGAAACAAAAAGTTCTTGCGGTTTTTGATGTTTGATGTCTTTGCTTAAAGTCTCAAATTTTTGTTCTGCTTTTTCGTAGAAATCTTTGAGTTTTTTCAGCGTTAAATAAGCATTTTTCGTCACTACAAAACTCTCTTTCGGGAGCAATTCCAGCAAAGAAACTTTAGTTCCCGAAACTGCAAAGTTCATATTGGAAACCAATTCCATTTCCTGAACTTTCCCCGTGGAAAGTTGCGTTTCTATGTCAAATTCTTTAATGCTTTCTACTTCATTTCCGAAGAACGAAATTCGGTAAGGTTTTTCGTTGGCGTAAGAAAAAACGTCCACAATTCCGCCTCTCACCGAAAATTCTCCCGGCTCCGAAACAAAATCCGTAAAATTAAAATTGAATTGATGCAACAACTCTTCGGTAAAGTCAAAATCCAAAGAATCTCCCACTTTTATTTTGTGAGAAATCGCCTTGAAGTCTTCCTTTTTCATCACTTTTTCCGACAAAGCAGAAGTCGTGGCAACAATGATTTTTGCCGATTTTTCGGTGTGGAGTTTATTGAGGACTTCGGTTCGCAGAACGATGTTGGCGTTTTGCGTTTTTTCTAACTGATACGGTTCCAAATGCGTTTCCGGAAAATAGAACACTTTGTCTTCGCCTATCATTTCCTCCAATTCCGAAGTGATGTAATGGGCAGATTCCTTTTCATCTACGATGAATAGAATGTTTTTCTTCTGTGTCAAAAACAATTCTGCCACCAAAACACTCGGAACAGAACCTGCAAAACCTTTCACAGAAAGATGCGTGGAAGTTTCTAAATGTTTGAAAAGTTCTTCGCCGAAATTCTTTTTCAACAATTCGGAAAGCAAGGTTTGTTGTATGGTTTTTAAATTCATTTATTAGCCTCTCCTAAATCCTCTCCAAAGGAGAGGACTTTTTAAAATTTCACAAAACAGAAAAGCGATTTCGGGACTTTTCCGAAATCGTTGGTTTTTGGCAAAAATAAGGAATATTATGCTTTCACACATTTAAATTCTTCGTTGAGAATTTTAGTAACTTCCTTGGCTTTTGTAACAGGGAAAAGATGGGTAGCATTCGCAATTTTATAATTGGGATTCGCTTTTTCTATAGGGAAGACAATATCCTTATCTGCAAGAATTTGTACGACTTTGGGATTCTCTTCAAACTTCCAATTCAGTATTTTTTCGATACTCCATTTAAGGTAATACGGGTCTTTTACTCTAAAATATTGGGTAAGTTTCGGATTCTTAGGGTCGAAGAGTTTTCTGAGAAAAGTATAGAGTATTGTAGATTTTTCGTTAAAAAAAGAAGCGGGAACTATTTTGTGAATCTTAGAAAATTCCCCCATCAACATGAGTTTAGACTTTTCCCTATCGGATTTTATACTGCCTAAAATCACGATTTTCTGAGCAGGAATTTTTTTGTCGATCTCTTGAGCTATAATACCTCCAAAAGAATACCCCAAAAGATAAAAAGGTTCTTTATTATCAATTACCGAAGCCATACGGTTGATGTAGTGTTGAAAGTCTTCGTTTTTTTCGGGTATCAGCCAATCGATATGAATGACTTCTAAATCGTTGTTGAATTGTATTTTTTCAAAAACTTTTCGGTCGGCTCCCAAACCACTGATAACGTAGAGTTTCATAAAAAAATGATTTTTAGACAAAAATAAACTTAATTTCTGTCTAAAAATCAATAATCGAACCAAATATTAACAAAAAAACTGAAAATTTATTTTGCAGTTACTTTTACCGTCATGTCTACTTCGTCTTTGATGACAATATCCTGCATGCTTGATTTGTAAGCTACGCCAAATACTTGTCTATCAAAGCTAAATTTATCGGAAACAATGCTTGTTCCTGTTTTTCCTACCGTAATATTTGCAGGGAAAGAAACAGCAGCTGTTTTGCCTTTTACCGTAAGATTTCCGTAAACGGTAGAGTTGAACCCTGCTTTAGTACCGGGTTTTACTGAAGTAATTTTGTACACCGCTGTTGGGAATTTTTCTACTTCGAAGAAATCTCCGTTTTTGAGATGTCCGTCTAATTTAGCCTTCATTTCCCCTTGAATATCAGTACTACTAATACTTGTCATGTCTAAAACAAAAGTTCCGCCCACTACTTTGTTGTTTTTCAGAACAATATTTCCATTTTTCAGGTTAATCGTACCGTCATGAGAAGAAGCTGCGGTTTTAGCTAATTTGTAACCCCACCAATGAATGTCTGAACTTACCACTTTCTTTGCTTGGCCAAATGCTAAACCGGAAGCCAATACGGCTAATAATGCTATTTTTTTCATATGTAGATAATTTATTTTTTAAAATTGATTATTAATAGAGCAAAATTAAGTGATATTTATAAATATCTCATTGATGTATGGTAAGAAATGAAAAGTATAGAATATTGATTCAAAAAAATTAAAACCATTTGACTGTGTTGACCTTATAGCTTTAAGGCATGATAGAATCTCAACTTTATTCGGGTTAAAAAGTGAAATGATGTATCTTCAAAATTGAAGATAGCCTCAAAAATCACTTATTTTTTATTACTTTTGTATACATGAGTCAAAAGTGGATTTTTAAACAAGAACCCGATGAGGAAACCGTAGATAAAATCAATTCTTCGCTTGGTTTTGGAACTTTGGAATCCAAAATTCTTGTGATGAGAGGTATTGACACGTATACCAAAGCCCGAGAGTTCTTCAAACCCAATCACTCAGACATTCATGATCCTTTCCTGATGAAGGATATGCAAAAGGCTGTAGAAAGAATTGCTACAGCTGTAGAAAATGGCGAAAAAATTCTTATTTACGGGGATTATGATGTAGATGGCACAAGTGCAGTAGCTTTGATGTATTTGTATCTTATTAAAATCTACGACAAAAAATATCTTGATTATTATATCCCCGATCGCTACTCAGAAGGCTACGGAATCTCTACCGAGGGCATAGATTTTGCCAAAGAAAATAATTTTTCGTTGATTATTTCCTTAGATTGTGGTATAAAATCTGCCGATAAAGTTGAATATGCCAAAAGCTTAGGCATTGATTTTATTATTTGTGATCACCATTTGCCGGGCGATGAAATCCCAGAAGCTGTTGCTGTACTCGATCCCAAGAGAAAGGATTGCCTATATCCCTTCAAAGAACTTAGTGGCTGTGGCGTTGGCTTCAAACTTTGCCAAGGACTCAACAGCATTTACAAAATATCTTCCGATGAGTTGTACGAACTTACCGATTTGCTTGCTATAAGCATAGCTGCAGACATTGTATCGATGACCGGAGAAAATCGTTCTCTCGCTAAATTGGGGTTAAAAGTTCTTCGTAAAACCAAAAAACTGGGGTTAAAAATTCTGATTCCTGAGGAGAAACTCAGAATTTTTTCTATCTCCAATATTGTTTTTGAAATTGCTCCTAAAATAAATGCAGCAGGGAGAATATCACACGGCAAAGCCGCTGTGGAACTTATGATTTCCGAGGATTTGAAACATGCCCACGAGATTGTGAACAATATCGTGAATCTAAATGACGAAAGAAGAGACTTGGATTTGAATATTACACAATCTGCTAATAATCAAGTTATTGAAAACGAACAAAAACAAAAATTTACTGTAGTTGTCTATCATCCGGAATGGAACAAAGGAGTAATAGGAATTGTCGCTTCTCGCCTTACCGAAGCCTACTACAAACCCACTTTGGTATTTACAGATGGTAATAATGGTGAAATGGTAGCTTCTGCACGTTCGGTTTCAGATTTTGATGTACACGAAGCATTGGAAGAGTGTTCAGATTTGTTGTTGAAATTTGGAGGGCATCGTGCAGCAGCAGGACTCTCAATGGAGAAAAAAAATTTCGAACTTTTTAAAGAGCGTTTCGAAAATGTTGTTATGAGAACCATACAAGAACATCAGCAGTACCCAAGTATAGAAATAGATACCAAGGTAAAAATTGATGATTTGAATACCAATTTTTTTAGTTTTCACAGAAAATTATCGCCGTTTGGACCTCACAACATGAAGCCTGTTTTGGTCATTGAAAATGTAAAAACTACAGGCCTGATAAAACAAATGGGGAAAGAAGGAAACCACATCAAGTTTTACATCAATCAGCCTAAAACAGGTAGAAATATAGAATGTGTGGGCTTTAAATTGGGACAGTATGTAGAGAATTTCAAAGCCAAAAACTTTGATATGGCTTTTACCATCGAAGAAAATCATTGGAAAGGCAACGTAAGCTATTACCTCAACATCAAAGATGTTAAATTCAGGGAAGAGGCATAACAATATATCTTTAAGAAATATGAAAGTAGGCTTGTTTTTTGGTTCATTCAACCCCATTCATATAGGTCATCTTATTTTAGCCAATTACATTGTCGAAAATTCAGATCTTGATGAGGTTTGGCTGGTAGTAAGCCCTCAGAACCCATTTAAAAACAAAAAATCCTTGCTCCATGACTACGACAGACTGGATATGGTAGAACTTGCCATAAAAAACTACCCCAAAATGAAAGTAAGCAACGTGGAGTTTTCTATGCCAAAACCTTCGTATACTATTGATACTTTGACATATCTTCATGAGAAGTTTCCGAAATATACTTTTTGCCTCATTATGGGCGAAGACAATCTTACGGGTCTTCCTAAGTGGAAAAATTACGAGACTTTGGTAAAAAATCATGAAATTATCGTTTATCCCAGAATAGTAGAGAATAAAGAGGAAAAAGGTATATTGCATGAAAACATTCACCGTATTCAGGCACCTATTATTGAGCTCTCTGCCACCGAAATCCGAAAAATGATTAAGGAAGGGAAAAATACACGCCCTATGCTACCGGTAGAGGTTTTTGACTATATCGAGAAAAAAGGATTTTATATAAATTAACCCCATGAATTTTTTGTTTAACATTCCGGAAGAAAAATTAATTAAGTATTTCCATCAAGTATGTGTTGCCGAAGGCATTACGTGTTTTCTACTGTATTTAGTGGCAATGCCATTGAAATACTCTTTCAATTGGGATCTCATCATGATTCCTGCGGGTATTATTCATGGGATATTTTTTACACTGTATTTAGCACTGTGCCTACCTGCAAATAAACTCTATAACTGGGACGATGAGGATTTTGTTTTCGCCTTACTG
>JAGOJI010000109.1 GCA_017995195.1 Cloacibacterium sp. | reverse complement strand
GTTCGTAGGGGTTTAGCGTTCCCGGATCTATGTTGATGTAAGGATCTAATTTCTGAATGGTTACTTTGAAACCTTTTGCTTTTAGAAGCATTCCGAGGGAAGCCGATACAATTCCTTTTCCTAAAGATGAAGTAACGCCGCCCGTTACAAAAATGTATTTGGTATTCTTTTTAGACATTGGTTTTGGTTTGGGCAAAGTTAAGGGAATTAACTAAAACTACCAATTTAAGGTTTTGTAAAGTTGTGAGGTGTTGTGCGTGAGGCATTTTACGTGAAGATACCGAGCGTAGAGCGTTAAGGTTCATTTGTGCATTCATGATTACCCGCGAAAAAAAATAGAAGCAATCTGTGAAAAATATTAGATTTTTAGTAATTTTCGAATTTCCGTACCTTTGGAAGATTGAAATCTTCTTGGGAGAAATTTCTTTAAAATAAGAAAAATAAGAATCTTTAGGTGTTCCTTGAGAGGTAAAAAAAATAGGTCGAAGTTTACGTTAAACTATAAATAATGATGAAGAAAAGACTGGTTTCCATTATAGGTCCCACAGGAATCGGTAAAACCAAACTGGCAATTCGGGTGGCAAACTACTTGAACACGGAAATCATTTCTTGCGATGCCCGACAGTTTTTCAAAGAAATGCCCATTGGTACAGCAATGCCCGATGAAACCGAACTAAAACAGGCGACACACCATTTTATAGCCAATTTGAGTGTTGAAAATGAATATTCTATAGGGCAATACGAAATAGATGCTCTTGAAAAATTAAATATATTGTTTCAAAAATATGACACTGTAATCATGGTGGGCGGCTCGGGAATGTACGAAAAAGCTGTAACAGAAGGACTGAACGATCTGCCGGAGGCCAATGAAGAAAATCAAACACGATTAAATAAAATTTGGCAAGAACAGGGTATAGAAAGATTGCAAGAACTACTCAAAGAAGCAGATCCGCAATATTTTGAAATTGTAGATCGAGATAATCCCAGAAGATTGCTTCGTGCTCTTGATGTCATCTGGCAAACAGGAAAATCCTACACCGAAAATATTGCTAAGCCGGCTCCAAAAAGAACTTTCGAAGTAGTAAGAATTGCTATTACCGCAGATCGAGAGATTCTCTACGAAAGAATTAATCAAAGAGTAGATTTAATGATGGAAAAGGGGCTTCTGCAAGAAGTGAAAAAACTAATGCCTTTCAGAGAGAAGACCGCATTGCAAACCGTAGGATATAGCGAATTATTCCAATATTTTGATGGAGATTGGGAGTTGGATTTTGCTGTTGAGGAAATCAAAAAAAATTCTCGCAGATATGCCAAGCGTCAACTCACATGGTGCAGAAAACTCCAAAATGTACATTGGATAGATTACAACTATTCTTGGCAAAATGTAGAGCGTATTTTGTCTCCTAACTTTGGAAATAGTTAAGAGAATGTTCATTAAAACAATATAAAACTTTATAACCACTTAACCTTTTATTCCGAATAGAGGTGTGGAAAAAATATCAACAAATGAAATTCATTAAAAAAAATATAGGTAACATTCTTTTTGTCATTTTTATTCTTGTTTTCTTTTTTGTGCCTGGAGTAAGAGAGTTTATACAACGACAATTGCTCATGAAACCTTCATTAGAAACCACAACTGAAAAAATACAGTTGAAAGATGAAGACTACAATCTCCAGCTCAAAGGAATCAATGTTCCAGATGCCAACCTGTCCGATTTTAAAGGTAAAATACTGTTTCTTAATTTTTGGGGAAGTTGGTGTCCGCCATGTAGAGCTGAGTTTCCCAGCATTCAGGCATTGTACGAGAGTAAAAAAGATAAAGTAAATTTTGTTCTGATTGCCATGCAAGACGATGAAGAAAAAGTAAAAGAATTTTTGAAAAAAAACCAATACACCACACCGGTTTACATTGCAGCAAGTCCTATCTCACAACAATTGAGTCCCAATGTTTTTCCTACCACTTTTATCATAAGTAAAGATGGAAAGATTTTGAAAAGAGATAACGGAGCGGCAGATTGGAACAACAAAGCCGTACACGATTTTATCAATAGTCTGAACCAATAATTTGGCAGAGATTTTGATTGATAGTAACCGAATTAATTTTTTACCAATCAATGAAATATTCAAAATTAGATTTGGCAAAGGAAGCCATAAAACACAAAGGTTTTATTTCCAAAATTCCTCACATCTTCAGAATGCTGAAAGCTGCTAAAAACGGACAATACAAAATGAAAAAAACAGCCCTTATTTTTCCGGCTTTGGTGTTGGTTTATATTTTATCTCCTTTAGATATTTTGCCCGACTGGATTCCGGTAATAGGAGCCTTAGACGATTTGGGACTTTTGGCAATTGCCATTCCTATGTTGATGAAAGAGGTCGATAAATTTCTCCTTTGGGAACTCGAGCAAAAACAAGGAATCACAACCATTGAAGTAGATCCGAAAATAAAATAACAATTAGTAACACTACAGAATGCCCCTGATAATATATTTTATCAGGTTTGTTTGCTACATTGCTAATTTAAGAGTGACAGATAAAAAAAACATCCTCAATTTCGAGGATGTTATTGTTTTATAATTTGGGTAACTTTTTGTGTGTTGTCGCTTAAGATATAACGCATCAGGTATTTTCCGGATTTCAAACGATCCAACCTAATTTCGGAGAAAGAGGCATCTACATAATATTCTGCTACCTGATTCCCTAAAATGGAATAAAAATATACAGACTTTACTTTTAATAAAGGATTCTTGGTTTTCAAATAAATAAAATCTCTCGCCGGATTAGGATAGGCGATAAGCATACCATCGTCTGATTTCTGAGAAGCAGAATAAGGTTCTCTGTATGTTTGACCGGAAACCATTTCCGGAGACATCAGAAAACTAATCACAAAAACACAAAATAATAGAGTTTTTTTCATATTTATTATAAAGCAAATTTAGCGAAATCTACCAACTAAGCAATAGAAATTATATTAAAATCTTGTTAAAAACACATAAAATTTATATGTAAATTTGCAAAAAACATTCCAAAATGATTTATTCGAGAAATAGAAGGCTTAGAGTCAGTCAGTCCGTAAGAGATTTAGTAAGAGAAACTACATTAACTTCCAACGATTTCGTGCTCCCTATGTTCATTATGGAAGGGCAAGGGAAAAAGGAGGAGATTCCCTCTATGCCCGGCATTTATCGTCATTCGCTGGATTTAGTGATTAAAGAGGTTCAAGAAGCCTATTCTTTAGGGATTAAAGCAATCAATATTTATATGAAAGTTTCCGAAAATCTTAAGGATAACAAAGGAACGGAAGCATGGAACAAAAACGGTTTGATGCAAAACTCTATAAAAGCTATTAAAGACGCAGTTCCGGAAATGATTGTAATGCCCGATGTAGCCTTGGATCCATACTCTATTTATGGTCATGATGGGATTATTACCAACGGAAAAGTAGACAATGATGCTACCAACGAAGCACTCGTAAAAATGGCTATTTCTCATGCCGAAGCAGGAGCCGATATTGTAGCCCCAAGTGATATGATGGACGGGAGAGTCTTGGCTATTCGCGAAGGATTGGAAGAAAACGGCTTTACCGATGTGGGCATACTTTCCTATTCTGCAAAATATGCGAGTTCTTTCTATGGACCTTTCCGTAGTGCGTTGGACTCTGCACCTGTTGACAACCAAAGTATTCCGAAGGATAAAAAAACGTATCAGATGGATTTTCACAACAGTCGTGAGGCCTTAAATGAAGTGTTCAAAGATATAGAAGAAGGAGCTGATATCATTATGATAAAGCCGGGATTGCCTTATCTGGATATTGTCTCAAAAGTTCGTGAAGTGATAGATTTACCAATAGCTGTGTTCAACGTGAGTGGAGAATATGCTATGATAAAAGCTGCTGCACAAAATGGCTGGATAGATAATGACAAAGCCATTATAGAGAGTCTTACTTGTATCAAAAGAGCTGGAGCCGACATGATTTTTACTTATGCCGCAAAAGAAGCCAGCAAAATTTTGAATGGTTAAGAAATTAAGAAAAACTGTTGTTTAGGAATGAAAAAAAGCCGCCAAAAAATGGCGACTCTCGAAAAATTCTATGAAAAAAAGGGTTATTTAGGGCAAATTACTTTAAACTCGGTTCTTCTGTTGAGTTGGTGTTCAGCTTCTGTACAGTTGGAGCCATTTCCACAGTTGTTAAGGAGTTGTGTTTCTCCGTATCCTTTTGCAGAAATTCTACCTCGATCAATTCCTTTGGAGATGATATACTCCACCGCTGCATTGGCTCTGTTCTGAGATAGTTTTAAGTTGTAGCTGTCACTTGCACGGCTGTCTGTATGGGACATGAGCTCTACTTTTACCGTTGGATTGTCATTTAGGAAAGTTACTAATTTGTCCAATTCAGGTTTTGCATCTTCGCGGATGAAGAATTTGTTTAAATCATACAGAATATTTTGTAATGCAATAGCTTCGCCGCATTTTGCTTCTTGAGCACAGATTTCTAAATTTACGAAGAGATTTTTCTCTCGGTTGTAGTTATTGGCGTTTACTTCTTCTACCTGCGAAAAATAGTTATTCTTTTTTCCGTACAATTTATAGACTGCATTTTCCGGTAATTTCATGGTAAAAGTTCCGGTGTTATCGGTTATAGAACTTTGTTTATAAGCACGCTGGTTGTTTTCTAAGTATACTGAAACTCCTGGTAGAACCTCTGTAGAGTTGCAAGTAAAGGTTTTTCCTTTGATGATAAAACTTCTGTCGGAGTATAAAATAGTTTTCTTTAAAGTTCCATTGGCTACAAATTCGGATTTTGCGGTTTGTGTATTATCCAAATCTATTTCGTTGAAACTGCCATCTATATTATAATTGGAAGGAGTGATGCCTTGGAACAATACGATTCCGTTTTCATTTGTTCTTGCGGTTTGCAGTACATTTCCACTACCATCTATCAATTTTACGTCGGTATTGGGTAAGATTTGTCCGGTATATTTATCTTTCGCCGTTACTTCCAAATGATAAATAATTTCTTTTGGAGCTTCTGTAACAATAGTTTTTTCTGTTTTTGGACCAAATTTGAAAGTTATTCCCGCAAAAACCCCTAAAGATTGGATTCCTATTTTCTGTCTTTTGCCTGAACCCGAATCCAAATCCGAGAATTCCCGAACCACATATTCACCATTGAAAACATTTGTAATTCCGTTGTTGGTATCCATTTGACTGGTTTGTTGCTCTGCAAAATATGCTCCGGATCCTGTAGAATAATCATAACCACGGTCGTTAAGTATTTGATTTTTTTGAGATTCCAATGCACCTCCAAAATGGTTCATGTAATAAGCTCCTGCGTGGAGACCAAAATTGGGGGTAAAGAAATAGTTGACTCTAAGTTGTGCTTTTCCGGTAAACATTTTTGCATTATCGAAACCGGAGTGGTAAGTAAGAGGATCGTATATTGTTCCACTTGCTTTTTGTTGTCCTTCTACCAAAATTTCTCCGCCATTTACAATTCCTATTCCTCCCATAAGTGCGGCTTCTAAGGTAAACTTATTGTTAGGACTTTGGTATTTATAAGCAGGACCGGCTCCGAAAAACATTCGAGTAATGTCTTTTTTCGTGGTTACAATATCAATGTATGGGTTATAAATGGTAGAGGTTCTGTAATATGCTTCGGTAATATTACCATTTACAGAATTTTTGATATAATCTCCATCTACCTGAAAACCCCAGTTGTTCCAGTATTTGTTGATGGATAAACCTGCCATCATTCCGCCTTTGTAGTCGATGTATTTAAAATCTTCTTTGTAAGTTGGGAAATCGTACCCTGCTCTTGCGGAAATTTGCCAAAAAGATTTTTCATTAATAGGATTGGCAATGTTTGTCTGTGCTTTTGTGGTGTTGAGTACATTTAGACCTAAAAAAGCAGCTGCTAATAGAATGTTAGACTTTTTCATTTTTTTCATTTTTTTTGTTAATAATTATTTTAAATATTTAGTTGTTTAATTTTCTGAGACAAAGATATTTTGGGTAAGTATTGTTTTTTTCAGGATATACCTTATTTTGTATCGGGTGTTTTTCCTGTTTTTTTAAGATTTTTTGATTTCTT
>JAGOJI010000108.1 GCA_017995195.1 Cloacibacterium sp. | reverse complement strand
AAACTATAATCGAGAATAATCAATTTAAACTACAACTGCTATCGGCAGAGTTGATTTATGATGAATTTATACTTCATTCCAATGGCACCTATACCGACGAATTTAAGGTTGTTTTCTTCGATAAACAAAACCGATTTTTGTATTCCAAAACATTCTCAAATTATGAGAAAGAACTAAAAACAAAACTCAATTTAGAATTAGGCACTTTCCAATATGTGCAATTGACAAATATTAGTGAAGAGATTATCTCTAATAAACTTTTGATTTCAGATTATTTCCTCTTGGCAAAAACGCATCCTAATCCAAAGACAGAGGAAATTGAAAAAATTTATAGCGAAATCCAAAATGGAGAGCTGAGCAAAGTTCTCGACTTGTTGCATTATGCAATCTTTGATGAAACAGAAAATGAAACAGGAGCCAGCTTTTTAGATAGTAGGAGAAGCACGTTTACAAAGCTGAATGATGACAAAGAACCTGAAAAACTTTACGATCTCTCTTCCTATAAAGCAATAGAAAATTCTGGATTTGAAAAAAACCTTCTACTCTCTTCTCTTTCCCTACGTGTTTTAGATGTTTTGAAGTTCATCAATTTAAATGGAATTTCAACAAATAAACAAGCTGATATAAGTATTGATGAGCAAGAAGACGATTTAGGCAACATAAATGGAAATGAGGAAGGAGAAGTGGCAACGGTTCGTAACCTCTCTTTTGTCATTCTTAAATCTGAAAAAAGAAAGTTGATGAACTACTTTGATAACCTTTACAATTACCAACAAGAAATTCTCTATGGGAATAGTCGACCAAAAACATATAGGCCTACACTTACAGATTTGACTAAATATTTAATCGCTCTTGAGTTGATAAGTGAATACGGAGGGAAATCTGCAAAGTATGACGAACAAGACACGCACCATTTTTTCAGTTATTTACCATTTGTAGACGATTATGACAATAACAATGTAAAGGGTTGTTGTTTAAACTTAATTGGCGACTTTTTGATGCTGGCAAGAAGCGGATTTAAAGCGTATGAATTTGACTATACAAAAAAGAAAATCGAGGAACTAAAAAAAGAGGCACTCATAAATACAATTGTTTGCTTAATTAACAATCGATGGAAAGATGATGAATTACATTACTTTTTTACTATGGCTTTAAATGCACTTCATTATTTAGGTTGTAGGAATGTAGATGATTTCAATAGCAATTTTGTAGAATTAAAATCCAAAATTAATATTAGAATTTCCGAGCTGAAAAACAGAACAAAAGGATTTGAAAAAAACTTAGAGATATTTTACGAAAGACTATGTCCTTCGTTTATAAAAGTGATTGAACAGATTGAAGATAAGAACTTTGATACATCAGCAGTTAACGGGCAAATTATTTACAAATCGCCTTGGGGTTATAGCTACGTTCAGTACGTAAATAAAACAAACGATTTTACTTTAATCAGACCTGGCTTTATGTGGGACTATGATAAAGAAGATTACATAAAACACAGTCCAGACGAAATTTATTTACCTCTAAAACTCTCATCTTTTATATGCACCGATTTGTAAGTTAAAAAATCGGATAACTTTTGGGTTATCCGATTTGCGCTATTTAAGTCCTGTTTTGTAAGTGTTATCAAGTTTGTTATGAATAATTGTAGCTACAACCAATACTTCAGTAATTTCTGAAAGTTGAGTGTCTTCTAATATTTTCGGGTTATGCGCTTTTGGATTTCGGTACATAGAAAAAAATCCTTTACAGAAGTTGCCGAAACCCTTATGCTCACTTTCTTCGCTTGGATTATTCAGCATATTAAAAGCAAGCATAGGTCTTTTGTCTTTTCCTAAAGCAAAACAATCATCAACCAGATCTGCTCCATCTGAAGTATAGCCACTTTTCTGCCTAAGTCTTTCCGCAACACTTTTTGTGATTTCTAGTATAGAGTGAAAATAATTTTCTTTCAGCCATTCGGCTTCGCAGTATGGTAAAATTTCTGAATGAACTCCGATACCGTGTACTTTTTCTTTGATTTTAAGTGACCTGCTTTTAGCTTCTGAAATGGTTTTAGCCTTTTCAACTAGTCGGGGTTGTCCGGTTTTATCAATTTCTATCCCTTCGTAAACTAATTTTTCATTGATAGTTGTTCTGTCTCTTTCAAATTCGTCTTCGGAATTATATCTTTTAGGATTTAATAACCTAACTACAAATGCCAATACATTATTTCCACAATTGTCTTGTATTTGCTTTTCTTTTAATGCATAAAAAAGTCTGTCGGTTTTGTTTGTACCAATTTGCGATTGAGAAATATTAGCACCAGCTAAATGTTCTGTGATTTTTGTATGCGTTAATAGATTTGATATAATGTCAGATATATTTCGCAAGGTTATGTCATCAAAGGATTTTGTCATTTAAAAATGATTAATTCTGTTTCTGGATTTCCATGTTTTGGATTTCCCTATCTTTTTTCTCACGAGAATAAACCCAAAGTGATAAAAGTCCAAATATAATCAATCCATAAGCTATCCATTTACCAACCTTTTCAATAAATTTAATGAAAACCGAACTTTCATAAGATGAAAAACCTTCGGCTCCCATCGGACCACGCCTGTAAAACTTTCGTCGGTTAAGCCAATAGCGAAGTCCTAAACCTGCAATCAAAAATATTATTCCTATAACCAATGATGCGACCATAACAAAACACTTAAAATCTACTTTTTAAATTTACAAAAAAAAACAGTTTTAATATCCCTTAAAAAGAGAAATCCTGCTTTTTGTGGCAGGATTTCATTGTTTTTAATCAGCACTATTAAACTGAAAACTTATCTGTTTTTCATTTCCAAAGCTGTCCGAAATCCAAACATCAAAGGATTGCGAAACGGCAGATGTTGAAGTATAGTACAACCGAAATTGCTCTGTGGGTAATGGGTATAAATCGTTCGGTAAATATGGTTGCTCATCGTAATACCGCAATATGCCTTGTCCGTCAAATTGGAAATAGCGAAGAAAATACTGTGTGTTGCTGTAATTGCCTGTTCGCTGTATGTCAATGCGTATTTCTACCGTTTGTCCATTGGCTACATCTTTTGGAACTGGCATCACGTTTACCTCGAAAGGAAAATCGTTCTGTATTTCGAGTTCATCATCTTTACTACAAGATACTAAAGTTACCGAAGCTGTTAGGATTGCCAGCATTACATATATCGGCACTAATCCTATTCTGAATTTATTAAATATTGCTATCATTGTTTTAAGTTTTTAAAAATTAAACCTTAATCCCACACCTGCGGATGGTCGGAATTGCTCTAAGTCCGTACCCCAAAATACTTTTGTGCGTCCTTGCAGGATTAACACAAAACGGTCTGATAGATATGTTTCAAGAGTGAGCCGTCCACCAG
This sequence comes from Cloacibacterium sp., assembly GCA_017995195.1. Lineage (GTDB taxonomy): Bacteria > Bacteroidota > Bacteroidia > Flavobacteriales > Weeksellaceae > JAGOJI01. The sequence continues at coordinate 2,735 of JAGOJI010000108.1, read as the reverse complement.
CTCCGTAGATGAAGTTATCCTCGCTCAAAATCTTTGCTCCGTCATACAACATCGCTTCGCCACGATTGATGCTTTCATAACCGACAACACCTGTTATTCCGAAGTTCAGCGTAATGTTTTTACGAGCATCGCCCAAAAGGAAGAAACTGTAGCCGCCTTCGGAAGTGTAGGTTTCCTGCGGTATGCGGAGGTCTTTGTAGTCGTGGTATTGGTGGGTGTATTCCAATGCCCAAAGCTGATAGTTCCCGTTTTTACCGTTCACGGTCATTCCAATATTGAGGTAATAATCATTACCAATTTTATCGTTGGATACTACACCTGTACTTACTTCCAGTCCTTTCTGTTTTGGGAGCATTCTTTGTGCCTGTGTAACCGTGATGGCCATCAAGATGAGCATCACGGTATAGATATACTTTTTCATATTATTGGATTAAAATGTTATTAAAATTTTAGGTGCATATCGTTTATCAAACGAGCTTTTATCAAATCCGAATTTTCTACCTGCAAAGTTTGATGTCTGCCACCGTTCTTCTCGAAAATCTCAATCAACAGTACCTTGTCATCGGCAATGGTAAATTGGTCTAACAGGAACACGTTTTGTTCGGTTAGTTTCCCGCCAATCTCGTCCAAAGTCTTGTAAGTTCTGAGGGGTATCATCGGGCGTTCTTGTACCACAGTACGTTTGGCTACCTTTTTATCTACTACTTTGAAATTGATAAAATCAATCTGGAAAGGCACATTGGTTTTATTTCTCAATTCCGTATGGAAATAGTATTTGCCGTTGTGGATATAAATGCCTTTGAGAATAAACTGAATGCCGAAACTCTTAGCCCCAATGTGCTTTACAATCCGATTATCATTTTTGTAAATTGTTTCTAATAGCAAGCCTGCTAGTGAAGGCGAATTATTGCCCAATTCTTCAAAAAGCACATCGTTTCCATTGGCTTTATCCACTGCCTTTTGCATTGTAAGTAGGTCGTAGCTCATTGCCTCCGGGTAAGAACTGTAATACACATTAAAGCTGTAAAAACGTCCGTCATTCGTAATGACCGAAAAATTGGTTTCAGGTTCGAAATCCCTTACCGTTGCTTTTACACGCAACACGTTTTCCGCATCTTCTGCTTTTCCTGCAATTAGATATTCGCTTCCCAAATCCACATAACGGATAGCGGTCGGAAAAATCAAGTGCGAAGTTTTATCGTAGGTAACTTCCATTTTATACGGTTCTATCTTGCCTAATGCAAGCGGAGTTCTGATGCTGTCTTGTGCAAAAGATTGTACGGCAAAGCCGAGTATCAGGGCAATTGCCCAAAAGGTTTTTAAAATATTTTTCATTGTTTTATTTGTTTGAATTCAACATTATTGTTTAGATACAAGGAAGACTTGATATCCTGCTTTCAGCGTAACTTTTGGGGTTCTTACCTTTTTAGCAAAATAGCCCGAAATTCCCTGTACCACACCACGACTAAGGTCTGCGGCAACCTGCTGTCCAGCATTTTGCGTGAGCATTACGCTTGTTCCGCCTGTCTGGCTCATATTGCCTGCCATTTCGGTAAGGGCATTCATTTCCGGCGAATACGGAACGTACAAGCCTTGCTGTCCGTCCAAATCATAAATGGTTATATCTACCGGGATGATATTGCCCTCCAGTTCTATCGAGGTAATCTTTAATTGTAACCTGCCATTCTGAAATTTGGCATTAGCAGTTACAACCGTTCCTTTTGGAATGGTACGGCTCGGTGTTTTTGCAGGCTCTAATAATCGTAAACGCACACCTGTTTCGCCAACTACTGTTTGGGCATCGTGTACACAGGCTTTGATACTGTTTTTGGGTTGTGCCATTTGTTCCAAAGAACCAGCGGTATAAAACCCACGGTTCTTTGTTTCGCTCCAATCCGCTAAAAAAGCACTGTCCGATGGTTCACGGTAAAGGGCTGATACTGTATTTTTTCTTGCTGATGTGAACGATACAAAATGCTCTTTTTGGTTAGTAGCCATAGCACTAACAGCATCCGGAACAGCACCATTAGCAGGTGTTGAATTTTCGGTATTCGCATTTTTTGGCAGATACTTTGCTGCCATTTCATAGGATTTCTCCATTAGCTTCAATTGGTCATCAACTGTGGCCACAGGTGGCACATCCTTTTCTGATAATTTTTCTTTCAATTCGTCCACCTGCTTACGCAGTTCCATTGTTTCAGCGTTATCATCTTGATAAAAGGAACTCAATGCGCTTTGGCTATTTCGATAGCTGTTCAAAGCAGGATTACTGCTTCTTGCCGAATTTCTCCCACTACCGCCAAAGCTGTTGTTTTCCTCTTCTTCATTAAACGGTTCGTCGGTTGGCTCTTCTTTGTCTTCTGTATTCCAGTAGTCTGAAAGTGTAGCCAATGCATTGCGTTTTTCCTGCTCTTTGCGTTCGAGCATTTCCTGTTCATACGCCTTGCCTTTGTCGGCAGGCATTCCAGTTCCAGTAGCCTCTGGTACCGCATCGTTCAGCCCTACATTTTCAATTGTCTTTTTGTCTTCGGATGGTTTAAATATGAGGTACATACAACCCACGAAAACAATCGCCATTAAGCCGAAAATTAAGGGCTTTTTGAGCTTCTCCTTATTATTCTGTGTGCCGTCTTGCAACGCATCAGCAGTTGCTGTCGAGTTCCCCTCCGTTACCCGAACAACCGATTTTTTGTTCTCATTTTCTTTCATAAATTTGATTTTTTAAAATTGTTGAT
>JAGOJI010000107.1 GCA_017995195.1 Cloacibacterium sp. | reverse complement strand
CCATTAGTTCCTGCGGGACCTTGAGGACCTGTTGCTCCAGCTGCACCAGTTGGTCCTTTCAATGACTGTCCTGTGCTAACCCAAGATCCGGTTGCTTTTGAATATACGAAACCTGTTACATTATCTACATAAGTATCTCCGGTAATTCCTGTTGCTGCAGTAGGTGCTCCTGATCCGGAAAGCATGGATTTACCGGCAGCTCCAGCCGCACCTGTCGCTCCGGCAGGTCACACTAAAGAAGTGCCAACTCCCCACCCAGAAGTTGTTTTTGGTCCAAAAATTTGATTGGTAGCAGTATTAATATAAAAGTCTCCTACATTTCCTGTAGTCGTTACAGGAGCAGAAGTACCGTTCAAAATTGTATTTCCTCCCGCACCTGCTACTGCCATTTGGAAGCGTACCCATTGTGTTCCGTCCCAGTAGTAATACCCCGGTGTTACATTATTAATAGTTGCGGTATTGTATACCATAAGTGATGTCGCCGGACTGGTAACAGGACTCGCCACTGTAGTGGAAGTAAGACTGATGCGGGGAATTAAAACCCCTTGGTTATTACTTGATAAATCGAGTCTTGCAGAGGCATCGGGCTTGGTTGTACCTATACCTGTAGACTGAGCTGAAAGATAGCCAAAAGATGTTACCAGCAAAATAATAGGTAGTAGATTTTTTTTCATAATTTATTTGTATTTTCGTAAGGATAACTCATTGTAATTTTTAAAGCATCAAAATCAAATTTGAATTTTTTATTACTTGGGCTTCACAATACAAAATTATATAGTTTGGCTTTACAATCTTTGTATTTTGGAAACTTTTATGGTATACATTAGGCATACAAGAAAAACAAAAACCATTTGATTGTCAGTGATATATGTAAAAAACGTTTTACAAATTATTTTTATGAAGAATTTTTTACTCTTATTTTTAATTTTTAATGGGTCTCTTTTTTACTCTCAAAATCTTTGGATGGAGATGAACTCCAGCAATGGGGAACTCAACCAACTGAATAAGAGTGCATTGGATGCTGCAGAAATAGATAAAGACTTCATTAAAGCTTTCCGCCTTGCAGATTCTCTGAAAAGTAAGGCCATCAATAAAAATACTCCTGAATTTTTGGCTTTTTATAAAAATACGTATGCCACCATTTTCCGTATGAATGGAAATTATCCATTAGCCTATCGATTTTATAAAAGTGCCTTGAAAGATGCTAAAAACAATCCTAATATCCAGTGTTTTTTACTATACGGGATATACAGAACGGATATTGCTCAAAGTGATTTAAAAAATGCTATGAAAAATCTGTTTGAGATGCTTAAGATATATGAAAAAGAGAAAAATCTTTACGGAATCACAAGAACCCAAATAGAAATAGGTGGGTTTTATGTCTATACACGAAATTCCGACTTAGCTTCTTCATACCTTAAAAACGCCACCGAAACAGCCAACCGCCTCAACGAAAAATCATTAATATATCTGATTAATCTTTACCAAATACAAGATTTGTTATACAATGCTAAAGACTATAAAAAAGCTTTAGTACTGGCTAAAAAATACTTTCAGGAAATCAAAAATCTTAAGGACAGAAAGCTAATATTATACAGCTATGAAAACCTTTCTACCTCCGAATATCATCTTAAAAACTACCCAAATGCCCTAAAATACGTAGATTCTGCTATTGCCGGTAGTGTAAATCCTTTAGAAACCAATGTATTTATTGCCAATAAAGCCTCTATACTAAAGAATATGGGAAAAACAAAAGAAGCCGAACAACTTCTTCTGCAAACACTATCTGAACTAAAAAAAACAAAAAGACAAGATTATATCTATGATTTACAAAAAATAATAGCCGATTTTTATCAGGAAAAAGGTGATAAAGTAAAAGCCGCGGAATACATCATTGACAACGATAAACTGAAAGAAAACATCTATGAAGTAAAAAAACAGATAGCTTTACGAGAAATGGACTATACCTACAATTGGGATAAAAAGAACAAAGAAATTAGCCTGATGAAGGAAAACCTCAACCAACTTTACGCGATTATTGCCCTGTCTTTTATCGCCATCTGTATTGGCGTTTTCTCTGTTATCAATTATAGAAAAAAGACCAAAATTTCCCAACAACTCCAGCAAAAGAAATTGAAATTGTTGGAAACGGAGAAAGAAAAAATTAAATTAAGCGAACAACTTCAACACCAAGAAAACGAGCAAAAAAATCGTGAAATAGCCTTAAATAAACTGTACCTTGAGGAGAAAAATAAAATTCTTGATCAAATTAATACGGAACTAAAAGGCATGGAAACCAGTCAGAACGTTTCTCCGGACAAGGTAAAAGAAATAGAAAAAAACATCAAAAAATCCTTAAAAAACGATGAAGACTGGGAAAAAATGGTTTTACATTTTGAGAAAGCCAATCTTGATTTTTTCAGAAAATTAAAGTCCATTTGCCCAAAACTCTCCAAAGCCGATTTGAAACAATGTGTATACATCAAATTAGGACTGAGCTACAAAGACACCGCCAATATCATGAATATTTCGCCAACATCAGTAAAAGTAGCCCGATACCGACTGAAAAAGAAACTGAATCTGAATCCTAACGATGATATTCATGTGTTTATAGAAGGACTTTAGACTACGCCTCTATTATCATACCCTATATTTTCTCATAGAAACATACCGAAACCTGTTGATGAAACGGGAACATAAAGGTTTCTAAACCTTCGGAAATATTGAGATTTTTGCTGAGGAGGTATTTGTTGTCGATAATATCTATTAAAAGAAGTTCATCAGTATAGAAGGTAATTCCAATTTTGTGCTTGGAGGCATCGGTACTATTAGAACTCACTAAATCCAATTTCCAGTAGTTAAATTCAAAAAATGAGGTTCCTAAAACGTCGGGCAAACTTCGGATTTTACCATTTAGTTGTGAAATATAGCCCTGCACAGAAGCACTCAATAAAAACGGAATTTTCTCGGCATGGGGATTTTGGCGAACTAATTCCCAATAAGTATCTACGGGGTTTTCTTTGGAATTGAAAACCTGATGTTGGATTTTGTATTCGCGGTAAGTATCTTCAAAAATATATTTGTCCCACTGCAAAGAAGAGTTTTGCTGAATGGTAATTCTAAAGGCGAGTTTTATTTTGGCTTTCATTTTGTAAAATTGTTGGTTGTGAAGGCGTAAAATGTTAGAGCTTGTCTACTATTTAACCTGAGTTCGGGAAAAGAAAACGTATAAACAATTGAGAAATAAAGACTTTACTTTTTTCATCGCAAAGCCAAACAAAGTAATCAATCATTTTCAGCTTTTTTTAAGATAGACCAAGCCACGTCGTTTATTGAAGAAATCGAAGATTATCTCCTTTCAGTCGATGAATGCTATTTCAACGCAGTCAAATACAAAATTGGTCATTACTTCAATAAGTTTTACGCCTTTGCCTCCTTTTTTATTTTTTTATTAGAATCGGCGACACGAGAGCTTGCTCGAACTGAACGAAGTTAATCTTAGATTTGTTTATCTTAAATATTTAAAAATCAATTCAATAAATGTCTTTGTTTGCCGTTGCAATTAAATATCTTATCCCGAACTCACGTTATTTAAGTAATTGATTATCATTTGTTTAAAAAGCAACTGATTTCTCAATATTTTCTTTTCATTTCAGTATAATAAAAATTATCCTACAAAAAATTTAGACATTCTATGTAAAGGCGACTTTACGAACAGATAGAAGTTTCCAAAAACAACACCAAGGCATCTTCTCCAAGAGCTTCAAACTCCAACGCTTCTATTCCCCAAAGCAAAATGGCATCTCTGTTTTCCAAAAGCCGATTTTGAAACTCAAAAGCACCATTCACAACCATTCCAAAAACAGCGTTTTCAGAATTTTGTAAAGTGTAGCATTCTTCTTCTCTTCCGTTATATAATCCAATAAAGTTTTTGGATTTCAGATGAGGATTGATTTCCGAAAGGCAGTTCCTATTATCGAAAGAAACGCTGTTTTTGAAAAAAGAATCCTCTGTGTTTTCTTCTTCAAAACAAAAAAGTAGAAAGTCTAATTTTTCTTCATCACTTGTATTTTGGAGCGTGGTGTCTTTTCGTTTACAAGTTTTATAGACTACATTTTCTCCTGCGACAATGCTTTCATCTTCCAAAACCAATGTACCAAACAACGGCAAAATAAGTAATGTTTCATTGTTTCTGCCGGGAAAAGTAAAAGTTTCGTTTGGGTCTAAAACAATTTCTAAAACCAAAGTTAAGTCTCCTGAAGGTTCTTTACCCTTCAGAAAAATTTCAGAAACAGAGGCATTTCCAATTCTATCCCAATTTCGAAAATCGGATTTTAAAATTTTTGATGGAGATTGTTTCATAAGTGATAGTAGATAATTGATGATGGATTTTATAATCTATCCTCTTCTTATAATGATAGAAAATAGCTTGAGAGTTGGTTAATTAAGACTACATATACTAAGCTTCCCTCCTTGTTGGGAGGAGTTACAGTTCATCTATCAACTTAATTATACATTAACCTGCTACCTTTATGGTATGCGTTAGGGTATATCCTGCACTTAGACTTCCTGAGATGCTGGACATTTCGTTGGAAGTTCCATCGGAAAATACATTGTCTGAAGCGTTGTAGGTATAGCCCGACATTCCTTTGGTATAACCATACGCAGTAGCACTGTTTACAGCAACCACCGCACTATCCGAACCTTCCGGAAAGGCAATTTGGGTAACCAAAAGTGAAGTCCCATCGGCTTTATAAATATGCACATGGATATGTGTAGCCCTACCTTGGTACCAACCCGGGAAGATACTGGTAAAGCTTACTAAACCTGCGGAATCGGTAGTTTGTCTACCTCTAAGGAAATGGTTAGACGTATAATCTACACTTTGCATTTGCGTGCCTCCGTATTCAGAATAGTTACCGTCTTTATCGCAATGCCAAATATCTACCAAAACTCCCGCTAAAGCAGCACAACTTGCATTGGTATTTTGCACCGTAATTTTTATGGTAAGGGGTACTCCTGATCTATCACCTATAATATTGCTCCTTACCAATGTAGAGGGCGATTTGGTAGGGAACGGACCTTCGGTTTCGGAATTGGTTACCGAACAGCTTGATGATGAGCCTGAGCCTGAACCTGAACTCGAAGAAGATGAGCTTGTAGAAGTACTTTCATCTCTGCTACAGTTTGCCAAAATAGGAGCCGCTACTGCCGTAACTCCTGCTAAACCTAAGGTTTTCAAAAAATCTTTTCTGTTGACTGGTTTCATAATGTGTATTTTTTAGTTCAAATTTTTATTCAAAAAAAACAAAGATATTTTTCATGACAAAAACTAATCGGTAAACGTAAAAAATATGGCGGTGAATTATTTTAAAAACTTCAGAACATCTGTTTTATACGTCTCGCCAACGGGGATTACAAAGTTTTCTATCTGCAGGCTCTTACTTACGAATGACTTAATGGAGGCTACCGGAACTATATAAGACCGATGCACTCTAATGAAAAGATGGGCAGGGAGTTTTTCTGAAATATTCTTGAGCGAATTTTTCGTGGTAATTACTGTTTGGGATTTCAGGTGGATTTTAACGTAATCGTCCAAACCTTCTATCAGTAGTATGTTTTCAAAATTTATTTTTTGCAGTTTATAATCGGCTCTTATCATCAAAAACTCTTTTTCGGCTTCATTTTTTTTGATTTTTAGTTTCTCCACAGCTTTTAGAAATCGTTCAAAGGAAAAAGGCTTTACCAAATAATCGATAGCATTTACTTCAAAAGCATCTACGGCATATTCGGAATAAGCTGTAGTGAAAATAACTTTGGTATCTTGGGAAATATCTTCGTAGAAATCAAGCCCATTTTTGTTCGGCATCTCGATGTCGAGAAAAATAAGGTCTACGGGAAATTTGTTGAGGTATTTCTGAGCCTCACTTTGTTTGTTGAAGCATTTTTCCAAAGATAAATACGGAATCTGAGCCGAAAAATTCTCAATAATTTTCAGTGCCAAAGGCTCGTCGTCCAAAGCAATTGCTTTTATCATTTCAAATCAATTTTTAGGTGTACCCGATATATTTTTTCGTCCTCATCTATATTGATGTTGTACTTGTTGCCGTAGATACTTTCCAAACGCAATAAGGTGTTCTGAAGCCCTATTTGGGTTGTACTGCTTTCGGAAATTT
>JAGOJI010000106.1 GCA_017995195.1 Cloacibacterium sp. | reverse complement strand
TAACTCTAAATAATGGTGTACCAATCGAAACAGTAAGTAAAATGCTAGGTCATAAAAATATTAAAATGACCCAACACTACGCCAAAATCCTTGATTCCAAAGTCAGCAACGACATGAATATCTTAAAAGAAAAATTAGCCCAAAAAGAACTAAAAATGAAGATTTCTTAATCTTCATTTTCTTTTTTGGTAAAAACCCAAACAGCTCCAAACCAGTCTAATAAAGTAACTTTCATATATTTTGTAACAATGTTGTTATATTTTTAATACATCATCATGTATTGGTAATTATTTTTCATTTATATAAGAGATTGATTATGAATAATTAATAAAATTCATTTATAGTTGTTGAAAATATTTTTTAATATTTTTTGTTGCATTATCGTTAAAATTATATTTTTAGCACCCTTAAAAACAAAATTTAACTGTGGAAGCGAAATCTATTGATCTCTTAAGAGAGCTTAATGGGCAGATTGAGTTTTTAGAGTCCGAATTTGATAACGTTCTCCAAAAATCCGAAGAGACAATCAAAGTCATTCTCAAAACTCTAGAGCAGCTGAAAAAAATGCTCATTAAACATAAATTTAAATCTAAGCATGAAGAAATTTTATTTTTTAAATCCATAAAACCGCAATTCACTTCCAAGCTATATTATCACATGGCAATTTATAGAATTGCTTCCCAAGCTCCATTAGGAGGTGCATCAATCCTCAAAAAATATTATGAAGCCGAACAGGCCAACATAAAAGATTTCTTTGATAAGAATTTAGATTTTTATCAATACTACCGTACGAATAGCACTTTCCTAGATGAGAAATATTTTTTGAGAGGAAATGTAGATTTTAAAATCAACCTCAACAATTATTATTTTGAATTAGACCCAAAATTCTCAACCACCCATGATAGCAAAGTCGCTTTAATCATGGCGTACGACCTTTTGTCTATATACATAGATAAAAAGATTTTAGAGCTTGAAAAAGCACTAAACGGGATTTATACAACCCAATCATCCAAACTCCAATGGACGGCCTCAAAAGTCGCCCTTATTGAACTCATCTACGCCCTCCAAACCGAAGGCGTTTTCAACAACGGAACTGCTAATGTTAAAGACATTGCAGACCAATTCCAAGAAACCTTCAATGTAGATTTAGGACAATACAGGCGTATGTTCCTAGACATCAGAACCCGAAAAGACGACAGAGCCAAATTTATCAATACCCTCAAAGATAAACTTCTGTTAAGAATGGAGGAAACAGACGAAAATTTCTAAAAAAATCATTCACAACGCAGTCTCCGTTGTGAATAAATCTTATCAAAACAACACAATTTCGCCGTAAACAATTCCGGGGATGAATAATCATTGCCGGAATTCTAAACCAACTTAACCTTAACCTTAACCTTAACCTTAACCTTAACCTTAACCTATTGTATTATGGCACTAGAAATTGTTACCAAAGAAGACCTTCAAGAGTTCAAAAATGATCTATTACAAGAACTCAAAAACTTACTACTCCCAAAGTCAAACAACCAAAAACAATGGCTCCGAAGCGCAGATGTAAAAGCACTCCTCAAAATATCCTCGGGAACACTCCAAAACATGAGGATTAACGGCACTCTCCGTTATTCTAAAGTGGGAGGTACACTATACTACAACTATGAGGACATTGAAAAGCTCTTACAATCTAATAATTAATCAATCACCAATCATCATGTCACGCTGAGCGGAGTCGAAGCGACCATCAGCCAAAATCCAACATCCAACACCCAACATAAAAATATGAACTACATCCGCCACCTCACAGGATTTTACGAAAAAATCCACGAAGACTCACGCCTTAACCCCACACACATCAGTTTATACCTTGCTTTATTTCAGTTCTGGAACCTCAACCACTTCCAGAACCCAATAAGCATTTCACGACATGAAATGATGAAGCTCAGCAAAATTGCAGCGTTAGGAACTTATCACAAGTGTATCAAAGACCTTCAAGATTTTGGATATATCGAATATTTACCCTCATTCAATCCATACAAAGGAAGTTTGGTCAATCTTCATAATTTCGAAAATATAGATGTTCACCATTTGAACAAGAACCGTATCAAAAATCAAACAAGCTCTGAACAAGCATTGAACCAGCACCATATCAAAATCGAAACAGGTATTGAACAAGCATTGATACCTTCTATAAACTATATAAACAATATAAACAATAAACATAGTATTACCACACCCGAGACCAGTTCAAATTTTAAACAAGCTTTTTTACCTGCAATTCCTTTCCAAGAAATTATCCCAAAATCACTATCCCAAAAAAGTGAAGAAAAAGAAAAGTTGCGCGAAAAGAAAAAGAAAAGCGCAAAGCTTTCGCCGACTCATATCGAAAAAAATAATCAAATTGGAGGCAAAAAGAATTTTCCTGTCATTCTGAACGAAGCAAAACGCAGTGAAGAATCTCACTACATCAAACCATCTCCCAAAATCCCACCCACCTTTGCTGAGGTAAAACTTTTTTTCGAAGAAAAAGACACTCCGCTTTCAGAAGCCGAAAGATTTTTTGACCACTACGAATCCAACGGTTGGCTCGTGGGTGGAAAATCCAAAATGAAAAATTGGGAAGCAGCTGCACGCAATTGGCTCAAAAACTCCAAAAAATTCAACTCCCTAAGCCCGAACGGAGCCGAAGGCAAACGAAACCACCTAACAGCCACCACCAACAAAAGCTACAAAGAACCACTTTAACCACAACTTATGAACTTTCCTACACCACCCATAGAAACCCGTTATGATTATTATAAAATCATTCCAGAATTCAAAAAATTCGCTTCCCAGTATATCGGTAAAAACTACCTCATTCCAGACGAAGAAAAACCCATAGTCTTCGCCACCATTGCATGGATGCTCCAAGACGATTTAGTGGCCAAAGAAATGGACTTCGACCTCCAAAAAGGAATTCTCCTTTCTGGTCCTATTGGTTGCGGAAAAACCACCTTATTCAAGCTCATGCAAAAATTCATAGGAAACAAAAACAAATTTGGCATGGTTTCCACACGCCAAATCGTTTCAGAATTCATGCAGTCAGGCTACCAAATCCTAGAGAACTACTCCAAAGGAAACTTCACCCACGATGCTCGAAAAGCCAAAGTCTATTGCTTTGACGATTTAGGCATTGAAACCTCATTGAAGTATTACGGAAACGACTGCAACGTCATGGCAGAAATCCTCCTCACACGCTATGACTTATACAAAGAAAAAGGACTCATCACACACCTCACCACTAATCTTTCTGCAGCAGAAATAGAATCCATCTACGGAAACAGGCTCCGTTCCCGAATGAGAGAAATGTTCAATCTTTTCGGCTACGACCAAAACTCCACAGACAAAAGAAAGTGATTTAATTAGTTTTATTTCAATTTATTGTAATTTATTGCAGATTTTACGGTTTGCCCCTTTTTAATAAGACTCGGTTTTGTTATATTTGAAATTTAATAACCATAAACTTTTTCTAAAGAATTATTTACTTAAAAATGACAAGCATAGCACAAAGAGCGGCATTACAAAATCAAATTTGGAAGATTGCCAACGACGTTAGAGGCTCAGTAGATGGGTGGGATTTCAAACAATTTGTATTAGGAACTTTGTTTTATCGCTTCATTAGCGAAAACTTTACCAATTACATTGAAGCTGGAGACGAAAGCATAAATTATGCTCAATTATCTGATGAGGTCATCACTCCCGAAATCAAAGATGACGCCATTAAAACAAAAGGCTACTTCATATATCCAAGCCAGCTTTTTGTGAACATTGCAAAAAATGCCAACAACAACCCCAATCTAAACACAGACCTAAAAGCCATTTTTGATGCCATAGAAAGTTCTGCCAATGGTTATCCTTCGGAAGAAGACATCAAAGGGTTGTTTGCAGATTTTGATACCACAAGCTCAAGACTAGGCAACAATGTAGAAAACAAAAACGCTCGTTTAGCAGCAGTCATCAAAGGCGTGGAACAACTAGACTTTGGTAAATTTGAAGACAACCAAATAGACCTTTTTGGTGATGCCTACGAATTCCTTATCGGCAATTATGCAGCCAACGCAGGGAAATCGGGAGGTGAGTTTTTCACCCCTCAACACGTTTCTAAACTCATTGCTCAACTGGCAATGCACGGACAAAAATCAGTCAACAAAATTTACGACCCTGCAGCAGGTTCTGGCTCATTACTATTACAAGCCAAAAAACATTTTGACAACCACATCATAGAAGAAGGTTTCTACGGACAAGAAGTCAATCATACCACCTACAACTTGGCGCGTATGAATATGTTTTTGCACAATATCAATTATGATAAGTTTCACATTGTTTTAGGAGATACCCTTAGAGACCCTCAGCTGATGGACGAAAAACCGTTTGACGCCATTGTGTCTAATCCGCCGTATTCTATCCCTTGGATAGGGAGTGATGACCCTACCTTGATTAACGATGACCGTTTTGCGCCTGCAGGTGTTTTAGCTCCTAAGTCTAAAGCAGATTTTGCATTTGTATTACACGCCTTGCATTACTTATCGAGTAAAGGGAGAGCAGCTATTGTGTGCTTCCCAGGTATTTTTTACCGTGGCGGTGCCGAACAAAAAATTAGAAAATATTTGGTAGACAACAATTTTGTAGAAACCGTCATTGCTTTAGCCCCTAACTTATTCTACGGAACGTCTATCGCCGTAAATATTCTCGTGCTTTCTAAACATAAAACAGATACCAAAACCCAGTTTATTGATGTTACAGGGGAAGATTTCTTTAGAAAGGTAACCAATAACAATTTGCTAGAAGACGAACATATCGATAAGATTATGGCGATGTTTGACAGTAAAGCCGAAGTGCCACACGTAGCCACCACTATTGACAATGCTAAAATTGCAGAAAACGATTACAACCTATCCGTAAGCTCGTATGTAGAAGCCAAAGATAAGCGCGAGAAAATTAATATCGAGGAACTGAATGCAGAGATTTCAAAAACGGTGGAGAAAATAAATATACTTCGTGCGAATATTGATAAAATTATAAAAGAGATTGAAGTATGAGCGAAATAATTTTATATACCACGGACGATGGACTGACTAAAATAAATGTCCAACTCGAAGATGAAACCGTTTGGCTTACACAAGACCAAATAGCAATGTTGTTTGACAAAGCAAAATCAACCATCAGCGAACATATTAAACACATTTTTGAAGAAGGTGAATTAGATGAAAAATCAGTTGTTCGGAAATTCCGAACAACTGCTGCTGACGGCAAAAATTACGAAGTAAATTATTTTAACCTCGATGTTATCATTTCCGTTGGTTATCGGGTGAAATCGGTACAAGGCACTCGTTTTCGACAATGGGCAACGCAACGCTTAAAGGAGTATATAGTAAAAGGGTTTACAATGGACGATGAACGCCTTAAAAACTTGGGCGGTGGCAATTATTGGAAAGAACTATTAGACCGCATTCGCGACATTCGTTCCAGCGAAAAGGTAATGTACCGTCAGGTGTTGGAATTGTATGCGACTGCTACCGATTATGACCCAAAAAGCGAAGAAAGTTTGACTTTTTTTAAAATTGTTCAAAACAAATTGCATTATGCAGCTCACGGAAATACGGCAAGTGAAGTAATTTATTTGCGTGTGGACAGCGATAAACCTTTTGCAGGGCTCACCAATTTTAAAGGCGAGCAACCCACACAAGCCGAAGCAATGATTGCCAAAAATTATTTGGAAGAAAAAGAATTGAAAGTGCTCAACAATTTAGTAGCCGCTTATTTTGATTTGGCAGAATTAAACGCTATTGAAGAACGGGAAATGCGTATGACAGATTATGTGCGTGAATTAGACAATATTCTTGGTTCTACAGGAAGAAAAATATTGGAAGGTTCGGGAAAAATATCGCATACTCAGGCAGCAGAGAAAGCAAAGTTGGAATATAAGAAGTACAAAGCACAAACGCTGCTATCCGTAGAAAAAGAGTATTTGAAAACTATCTCGGATTTGGAGAAAAAAGCAAAAAAGAAAGGGAAACAATGAGTTACATAGATAAATTATTAGAAGGTGTTGAGGTTGAGTGGAAAACATTAGGGGAAGTTTGTGATTTCCAAAATGGGTTTGCTTTTCAAAGCGGTTTATTTAAAGAAAAAGGTTTACCGATTGTAAGAATAACTAATA
>JAGOJI010000105.1 GCA_017995195.1 Cloacibacterium sp. | reverse complement strand
GCTTTGTTTAAATTGAATTAAACACTTCATTAAAGTCATTATCGTTAATATCAATTAAAATCGAACCGTATTCCCAACAATTACGTTTAATAATAGTTTAAACTATTTTCAACTTTAACACATTTTTCATTTTAAAATCATGATTTTTATCATGATTTTTTACACAAATTAGGTTTTTACCCATATTAATTCAATTTTAAACTTGGAAACATTTTTTATTTATATTTGTTACCATTAATATTTGAACCAAGGTTTATGCAATCTACTTATATCGAAACCCAACAAATTTCTTTTGAAGATTTTAAAAATCAGATACTCGAAGACTACAAATTAGGCAGAATTTCCCGTGAAGCAAGCTATTTGGCACGCCGAGAAGTACTTACAGGAAAAGCCAAATTTGGAATTGTGGGAGACGGCAAAGAATTGCCACAATTAGCCATGGCAAAGGTTTTCAGAAATGGAGATTTTCGTTCGGGATATTACCGCGACCAGACTTTTGCTTTGGCAATAGAGACTCTAACCATAGAGGCTTTCTTTGCTCAGCTCTATGCCGATACCAATGTAGAAAGAGAGCCCGCCTCAGCAGGACGACAAATGAATACTCACCTTGCCACACGCTCTCTTCATGAAGATGGTAGCTGGAAAAATCTAATGAAGATGAAAAACATTTCATCAGATATTTCACCTACAGCAGGGCAAATGCCGAGATTGCTTGGCTTAGCCTTGGCTTCTAATATCTATAAAGAAATAAACTTTGAAGGGTCTGAAAAATTTTCTAACAAAGGAAACGAAATTGCTTTCGGAACCATTGGCGATGCCTCTACCGCCGAAGGACATTTCTGGGAAACGCTTAATGCTGCTTGTGCCTTGCAAGCTCCTATGATTGTCTCCATTTGGGACGATGGCTACGGAATCTCTGTACCTACAGCAGACCAAAGAGCCAAAGCCGACTTATCTGAAGTCTTGTCCGGATTCCAAAGAAAAGAAGGAGAAAACGCAGGCTGCGAAATTATCCAAGTAAAAGCATGGGACTACCCTGCTCTATTAGATGCCTACGCCAAAGCTGAACACTTTGCCAGAACCGAAAGTATTCCGGTAGTAGTACACGTTGTTGAAGTAACACAACCTCAAGGACATTCTACATCAGGCTCTCACGAGAGATACAAAGATGAAGAACGACTTAATTTTGAAACCGAGTACGACTGTCTTACTAAATTCAAAGAATGGATTTTGGATTATTCTATTGAAATAGACGGAACACCACAAATATTGGCAACTACAGAAGAATTAGAAAAAATAGAAGCGGAAGCCAAAAAATTGGTTAAAGAAAAACAAAAAAAAGCATGGGAAGCATATCAGGAATCTATAACCGATATAAGAACTCAAGCATTGCCTCTGGTTAAAAATTTACGAAACCAAAATGCCGAGATTTCTATTTTAATTGAAAAATTCCTCAACTTATTTACCGTAAGCAAAAAAGATGTTTTCAGCCTTATAAGAAAATCGCTTTGGATTACTCGTAACAACAAGTCTCCTGAGAGACAAGAACTCAAAAAACTATACGAAAAACTTCATGAGATCGAAAAAGATAACTATTCATCTCATCTCTATAGCCAATCTCAGTGGAAAGCCACCAATATTGAAGAAATAAAACCTGTTTACTCAGACTATTCAGATTTTGTAGACGGAAGAGTGGTAATCAGAAATAATTTTGATAAAATATTCGAAAAATATCCCGAAACCCTTATTTTCGGAGAAGATACAGGAAATATAGGCGATGTTAACCAAGGACTTGAAGGACTTCAGGAAAAATACGGTAGCCTTCGTATTGCAGATACGGGAATCCGTGAAGCCACCATTTTGGGACAAGGTATAGGAATGGCAATGCGTGGACTTAGACCTATTGCAGAAATACAATACCTCGACTATATTTTGTATTGTTTACAAGGCATCAGCGACGATTTGGCAACCTTACATTATCGCACCAAAGGTGGGCAAAAAGCACCGCTTATTATCAGAACCCGCGGACATCGATTAGAAGGTATCTGGCACTCGGGATCTCCTATGGCAGGTATTCTAAACTTAGTAAAAGGAGTTATGGTGCTGGTTCCACGAAACCTGACTAAAGCTGCCGGCTTTTATAATACCATGCTAAAATCAGACGATACTGCCATTATCATAGAAACCTTGAACGGCTACCGACTAAAAGAGCAACAACCCGATAATCTTGGCGAATTCACAGTACCTGTAGGTAAAATTGAAATTACTAAAAAAGGTAATGATGTTACCTTGGTTACTTATGGCTCAACTTGGAGATTGGTAATGGAAGCCGCCGAAGAACTTGAAAGTTTAGGCATCAATGCCGAGGTGATAGACATACAATCACTAATTCCGTTTGACTTGAGTTCGGAAATTAGCCAAAGTCTCCGGAAAACCAATCGCTTGGTAGTTATTGATGAAGATGTAGAAGGTGGAGCTTCCGCATTTATTCTACAGCAAGTTTTAGAAAAACAAAAAGCATTCAGATATTTGGATTCTCCTCCATTAACCATTTGTGCCAACGACCACCGCCCGGCTTACGCCAGCGATGGAGATTATTTCTCCAAACCTTCGGTAGATGACATGGTAGAAAAAATATACCAAATGTTCCGCGAAACCAATCCGGA
Source organism: Cloacibacterium sp. (assembly GCA_017995195.1). GTDB lineage: Bacteria > Bacteroidota > Bacteroidia > Flavobacteriales > Weeksellaceae > JAGOJI01. The sequence continues at coordinate 3,530 of JAGOJI010000105.1, read as the reverse complement.
GAAATTCCCCGAAATATTATAAAAATTTATTTGAAATCTTATTTCAATAAACCTAAAAAAATACTGCTTTACCCATGGGTAAAGCAGTATTTTTTTTATATATAAACCTAATTATGTGCTTATCTTACAACGCACACAAAGATTCTTTTTCTTTATAGAAATTACCGTTGTAGATCCACACATTAAACCTCATTGAAAAATCACCATAACAGACTTTAATATTAATTATAGAGCTAAATCTTCTTTGGTATCCTTCTCGAAGACATTTTTAGGAATCTAACAACCAAAAGAACAGCAGAGATAGTTAAGCCCAAGCCCAATGCAATCCACATTCCCAAAGCTCCCATTTGCATATTCACACATAGAAAATAGCCCAACGGAATCGTAATAATCCAATAAGCGATAAAAGTAAGAATGCTCGGAATTTTAACATCTTGAATCCCCCGAAGGCTTCCCAGTGCTACCACTTGAACCCCATCTGATAACTGAAACAAAGAAGCTATAACCAGTAGTTGAGATGCTAGAAGAATAACCTCATCGTCTCCTTCTTTAGTGAAAAATGTAGGCAAAATATGTCGCCCCAAAATAAAGACTAAACCACAAAACAACATAAAAATAAAAACAATTTTCAGGTTGTTTATCCCCACATTCCTTAATCCTACAAAATCTCTTTCACCCAATTTACGCCCTACCATTACTGTGGAAGCTACACTAAAGCCTATACACAAATTAAAAGTAAAAGAAGCCATACTCAATGTAACCTGATGAGCGGCAATGTCGGTAGTACTTATCAATCCACAGATGAATGCTGCCACTGCAAATGCTGTTACTTCAAAAAACATCTGCATCGCTGTTGGAAATCCCAGTTTGAGCATGGTATTGAAAATTTCTTTTTTAAATAATGAGATTTTAAGACTAAAATCTTGGATATATCTTTTGACTCCTGCATTATTTCTCAAAACCAAATAAAGAAAAACCAAAGAGAAAATTCTTGCCACTAAAGTAGCATAAGCAGAACCGGCAACTCCCATAGGAGGAAAACCTAAAAGCCCTTTAATAAAAATAAAATTCAAGGCGATATTTATAATATTCGCCAAAATAGTTGCTTTGGTAACTCCAATGGTATAGGATAAACCTTCGGAAACCTCTCGCAAAGTCTGAAACGCCATAAAGGGGATTAAACTTACAGCTGCAATAGATAAAAACGTAATGGTATTCGGTATAATTTCGGAAGGTTGTCCCGCATGATACAGTAATGGCAGTGCCAAAACCATCAATAAAGTAAGAAGAATACCTACTCCCATATTGATAACAAATCCGTGTCTGAAAATACTATTGATTCTGTCATGATTTCCTTGTGCATGAGCCTCGGAAACCAAAGGAGGAATAGCAAAAGAAAAACCCGTACCCAAAACATAAAAAGAGAAAAACACCGCATTCCCCAAAGAAACAGAAGCTAAGGCATTAGCTCCCAATAATTTACCCACAATAATATTATCAAACAAATGTACCGAAACCTGACCTACCTGCGTAAGCATAACAGGTAATGCCAATTTCAAACATTCTCGGGTATATTGGGGATTTAAAAATATATTCATAAAATTAATTAAAAAAAGAGTGCTATTATCCAACAAAAACACAAGATTCAAAAATATTGAATCTTGTGTCCTTATTTCATTACTACATAAAGATTTATTTTCTCACAAAATTCTCGACATCTTCGGCAACCACAGGATTCGATCCCAAAATAATCAATCTTTCCACCACGTTTCTCAGTTCTCGAATATTACCCGTCCAGTTATAATTTTGTAGTGCTTTTATGGCTTTGTCGTCAAATTTTTTAACCGCCATTCCCTGCTCTTCAGAAACACTTTTTGCAAAATGTTCTACCAATAGAGGAATGTCTTCTTTTCTATCGTTGAGTGCTGGAACATGGATTTCAATTACCGACAGCCTGTGAAATAAATCCTCACGGAATTTACCCGTTTCTATTTCTTTTTGAAGATTCTTGTTGGTCGCAGCTATCACACGCACATCTACTTTTATTTCCTTATCGCTACCTACAGGAGAAACTCTGCTTTCTTGCAATGCACGAAGCACTTTTGCCTGTGCTACCAAACTCATATCTCCTATTTCATCTAAAAAAATAGTACCTCCATTAGCCAATTCAAATTTTCCTTGCTTATCCTTTATAGCTCCGGTAAACGAACCTTTTACATGCCCAAACAGTTCACTTTCAATAAGTTCCGAAGGAATAGCAGCACAGTTAACTTCTACCATAGGTCCCTTGCTACGCTCACTTTGGGCATGGATAGCATGAGCTACCAATTCTTTCCCCGCTCCGTTGGGTCCTGTAATGAGGACTCTGGCATCAGATGGAGCCACTTTATCTATCATATCCTGAATTTTTTTCAGGGCAGAAGATTCGCCAATCATTTGGTACTTTTTATTGATTTTTTTCTTGAGCTGTGTATTCTCCTTTACCAAAGTATTTTTTACTTCCTGAAGGTTTTTCCTATCCAAGGCATTTCTTACACTTGTAATCAGGCGATTGATGTCGATAGGTTTCGAAATAAAATCATAAGCACCATCTCTAAGACAGCCCACAGCAGTATCTACATCGGCATGTCCCGAAATCATTACAAAATTGGCATCAGGCTTTATCTGAAGAGTTTGTTTCAACAATTCTGTCCCCGATAATTTAGGCATTTTAATATCCGAAATCACCAATGCGAAATCTTCTTTCTCTATAATTTTAAATGCCTCCAAACCATCTTCAGCAACCAAAATTTCGTAGTCCGACACTTCTTCGGACAATATATTTTGAAGCACTCCGGAGATGGCTTTTTCGTCTTCTACTATTAAGATTTTTTGCATAAATACAAAGGTACTGATTATTTTTAAATCACATTCAATTATTGTAAAGGTATTGATGGTTGGAGGTTCTCCATACCAATCCCCGAACACCCTACGGACTGTACAACTTTATATAGAAATTTATAATGTACTTTCCCGTATATTATCCCTGCAAAAGGATCTTTTGTAGATTTTGGTTTGTTCCATTTGTATTGATGAGTCCAATAAGCTAAATGCATAGACAGAATTCCCAATCCGGCACCAAAAAGTACATCACTTATATAGTGCCTATTATTAGCAATTCTCATGACTCCAACCCCCGATGCCATACCATAAGCCACATAAGGAACCCAAGGATATTTGTCTTTGTACTCTATGGAAAGTATAGTAGCACCGGCAAAAGCATTAGCAGTATGCCCCGATGGAAAGGACATAGCCGTACCGTCCGGTCTTTGGTTATCTATTGTTTTTTTTAATAAATAGACTGCTCCCAAAGTTATCAATTCTCCTTTAATATGAATAGCTGCACGATTTTTCCAGTCGGTTTTAGGCTTCATACCCAACCATTCAAAGCCATAAACCGCAGCATGAGGTACAAACATAAAATAATCATCTAATTTACTCTTGAAATTAGGCATTTGCTCCTGACGCCAATTATATACTTCTTGTTTTAC
>JAGOJI010000104.1 GCA_017995195.1 Cloacibacterium sp. | reverse complement strand
TTTTTTTAATTCAAACAAACTTTGTTTGTTGCTTTTTTTAACATTAAGGCATTCAGTTAATTAAGATAACATTTTAACCTGAGTTCGTGATAAGAAAAATTATAAATAATTGAAAATAAACACTTTGTTTTTTCATCGCAAAGCTAAACAAAGAAATCAATCTTTTTACGCCTTTGTTTGTCTTAAATATTTGAAAATCAATTTAATAAACATCTTTGTTTGCCGTTGCAATTAAATATCTTATCCCGAACTCAGGTTAATTTAACCCCAATTCCGCAATAGGTTTTAAATTTGAACGTGCTTTTGTTGCAGCCCGACTTGAGCGGAAATCCTTTTTTTTGCCTTGGGAAAAGCCTTGGAAAAAAAAGATTGGGAGCGGAAGGCGGAAATGCTGCCCAAATAAAAATTTTAGAAATTATTTTTTTTATTAATATTCCAAAATCTTATCTACCACAAATTTTCTTGAGGCTTCTCCGTCTTTTAGTTTATACTGAATTTGACGGGTTTTACCGGTTGGTTTTGCGTTGGTATCGCCATCATTATATATTTTGAATCGCTGAACAAGTGTGGTTTCTACAATGGCAAACTCATCGTGTCCCATATAACCTTTGTTGGCTTTAGGATTGTCTGCAATGTTCGGAAATGCAATCTGACTCATTGATTTTCCGTTGTTTACGGAGTAACCGATTACGTTGCCATAACTGCCGCTTCCCGCAGAAGTGGTATACACCAAAACTTCCGGAAATCCGTCGGAATTAAGGTCTTCTATTTCGGCATTGGTTACTTTTCCGTCTATATCCAATGTTATTTTTTCATTGCTCGTCTTTAATCCAAATGGCTGAATTACAAGCTTTTGCGTAGAGCCTTTTCCGGTAGCACTTACATCAAAAGTAATGTTTTGCAAAGAAAGTGTTTTGGTAAATATTCTTGGGTCTATCTGCTTTTCGTCTAAAGGTTCGTTGATTTTTTTGTAGGTATCTGCCAAACTTCCGCCACCTGAACAGTAGTAGTTCAAAATACCGCTATCTTCCTGTTTTTCAGTAGAAATAGTAATGCTATTATCTTTGAAGGTAAACAATATATCTTTACCTTCTTTGTTTGCACTATAAACATTTTCTGAAACTTTAGTAGCGTCTGCATCAAAAGTACAGGTTGGTTTTTTCTTGTCTGCACGAGAGCGAACGGAAACGTGAAGCGTACTGTCCGACACTTGCGAAACGGAAACGGCAACCCAATCGTAGCCTTCGTTTCTTTTTGCGTACTCTGCCGAAACGTAATCTCCTACCAAAGTATTTTCCTTAACGGAAGTAACTTGTTCTTTTTTCTCTGTGTTTTTGGTTTCAGCGGTTGCTGTTTCTGTGCTTTTTTTGCAACTCAATACGGAAGCAATAATCGCAAATGCTAATGTGGTGTTTTTAAGATTCATTTTTTTATTTGAGATTTGATGTTTCAAATTTTAAGTTGATTTATTTTGTCTTCTAAAAGATGTTGTAATTCTTCTTTTTTTGGTAAATAGAGTTGGTATATGTATCAGAAATATTTCAAAAATTCATCATAATGGCTCCACGTCAAAACGCGGGACAGTGTCCCACTTATTTGTATTTTACTTTATCTTGATAAATTTTGAACTTGGAATTTTGAATTAAAGTAGCCAGTCGTAACCTTTTTCTTCTAATTCAAGAGCTAAAGATTTATCTCCAGTTTTGATGATTTTTCCGTCTGCCAAAACGTGTACGAAATCTGGTTGGATATAATCTAAAAGTCTTTGGTAATGCGTGATTAATAACACTGCGTTTCCTTTGTTCTTGAAAGAATTTACGCCATCTGCTACGATTCTCAGAGCGTCAATATCCAGTCCGGAATCGGTTTCGTCAAGGATTGCCAATTTCGGATTCAGCATCAGCATTTGGAAAATTTCGTTACGTTTCTTTTCTCCTCCTGAAAAACCTTCGTTGAGAGAACGCCCCAAAAAATCCTTCTTAATGCTTAATTTCTCAGAGTTTTCACGAATCAATCCCAACATTTCTTTAGCCGACATTTCTTCTAAACCGTTGGCTTTTCGGGTTTCGTTGAGTGCTGTTTTGATGAAATTCGTTACCGTAACTCCCGGAATTTCAACGGGATACTGAAACGACATGAAAATTCCCTTGTGTGCACGTTCTTCGGGAGCATCTTCTACGATGTCTTCGCCTTCAAAAAGGATTTCGCCATCGGTTACTTCGTAATCTTCTTTTCCTGCAATTACCGATGAAAGGGTAGATTTCCCTGCACCATTCGGACCCATAATTGCGTGAACTTCGCCTGGTTTTATTTCCAGATTAATTCCTTTTAAAATTTCTACGCCGTCTTCTATTTTGGCGTGTAAGTTATTAATTGTTAGCATAAATTTTTGTTTTTAAACATTAAGAATTTAAGTAAAGTTAGACTTAATCCTTTTTAAGAAAATCAATTCATTGATTTTTATTTTAGACCTTTAAGCAATTCTTAACTCCTTAATGTTTTAATCCTATTCTTTTAATTTTTTAAAATATTCGTTTACCAAAGGCACCATTGATTTTGTGATATTATCGGTATAAAAATTAATCAATAATCCTTGCGGTTTTTCTAATAACTTCATGTAAGTCATTAATTGTGCTTGATGAACTGGTAATAATTTTTCTACAGTTTTTAATTCAACAACCACACAATCATTAACCAATAAATCTACCTTTAATAAAGTATTAACAATATGATTTTCATATTTTATATTGATCTCAATTTGGTTTTTAACCTCAAAACCATTTTGCTCTAATTCAAATTTTAAACAAGATTCATAAACGCTTTCCAATAATCCCGGACCGAGTTTTTTATGGACTTTAATAGCAGACCCAATAATGTCATAGGACAATTGCGTTACCTCTTGTTTAGTCATCTTAACATAAATTGATTTATCAATTTCTTAATTTTATAATTAAACATTAAGGCATCAAAAACTTAACTCCTTAATGTTTAAAACTGATGGTTACTTTATCTGTATTTCTTTTATCTCTATATGTTCTTGGTCACAGTTATAGTGATGATTTCCAATATAGTTCATTCCTAAATATTCTGCAGATTTTCTGAAAGGAATATAGAAATCGTAGTCCAATTCATCATCATGCGTGTTTGAAATCACAAACATATTCTTGCCACGCAGTTTTCTTCCCCAATCTTTTTCTATCCTAATTAAATCTGAAAACCGATCAAAAAATACCTTCATCACGCCGCTCATAGAATACCAATATACTGGCGTGGAAAATATTAAAGTGTCATATTTTTCTATAATCTGCTTTACCAAAGGTAAAAACTCGTCTTCTCTGTTTTTGCTTTCATAATCATAGTACGAAAATTGGTAATCACTAAGGTTAATGATGTCAAAACCAAAATTTTTCGCAATTTGTTCAGAAATTCTGGTGGTATTTCCATTATTTCTTGATGAACCGACTATAATTACTGTTTTGTTTTGCATATTTTTTTTAATCGCAAGGATAAACAAAGTTTTTTTGGTGATTCTCTGTCTTAAAGATAGACAATGCCGCTTCGCTTATCGATGAAATACAATTTATATTTATAAAAATTCATCAAGCCCATTTGCAATTCTTTTCACACCATTTTTGAAAAGTTGAGAATTAAAATTGATGAGCATTCCTAATTTATAGTTTCCTAATCTTAAATAATTTTTTAGTTGGGCTGCGTGAAAATTGTTTAAACTTTCTACAGATTTTATTTCTAAAACGACTTTGTTTTCAATGAGTAAATCCATTTTAAAAGCATTCTCTAAATGAATTTCTTCATAATTTATTGACAAATATTTTTGTCTTTCTACTTTTAGTCCTGCCTTTTCTAACTCATAGGTTAGGCACGTTTCATAAATGTTTTCAAACAGACCTACACCCAATTTTCTGTGAATTTTAAGTCCACATTCAAATACAACTTTAGAAATTTCATTTTCTGACATAACTCATTAAAATTTTATCGCAAGGATAAACAAAGACTTTTTAAATGTTGACTGTTTTAAAGTTAAACAATGCCGCTTCGCTTACCAATGAAATACTAATTTTTATCTTCGTTTTATTTTGATAAGCGTTAGCGCCTTCGTTTATCTTAAAAATATTCTCACGCAAATTCAAAAAAACCTTTGTTTGTCTTTGCGTTTAAAAACTATCCTACACTTCCTTCCAAAGAAATTTCTAAAAGTTTCTGTGCCTCTATCGCAAATTCCATTGGGAGTTTATTGAGAACTTCTTTGCTGAAACCATTTACAATGAGGGCGATGGCTTTTTCGATGTCAATTCCGCGTTGGTTGCAATAGAAAATTTGGTCTTCCCCGATTTTTGAGGTTGTTGCTTCGTGTTCTAATTGTGCAGTCGGGTCTTTGATTTCTATGTACGGAAAAGTGTGTGCTCCGCATTCATTTCCCATCAAAAGTGAGTCGCACTGACTGAAATTTCTCGCCCCTTTTGCAGACGGCATTACTTTTACCAAACCTCGGTAAGAATTATTGGATTTTCCTGCCGAAATCCCCTTGGAAATAATGGTAGACTTCGTGTTTTTCCCAATGTGAATCATCTTGGTTCCAGTGTCTGCGTACTGATGATTGTTGGTAACGGCAATAGAATAAAACTCGCCGATAGCGTTGTCGCCTTTCAAAATACAGCTCGGATATTTCCAAGTAACGGCAGAACCCGTTTCTACCTGCGTCCAAGAAATTTTTGCATTTTTTTCGCAAATTCCACGCTTGGTAACAAAGTTGAAAACACCGCCTTTTCCTTCCGCATCTCCCGGAAACCAGTTTTGAACGGTAGAATATTTTATTTCGGCATCGTCCATTGCAATGAGTTCTACAACTGCGGCGTGCAATTGGTTTTCGTCCCTTGCAGGAGCGGTGCAACCTTCCAAATAACTTACATAACTTCCTTCATCTGCAATGACCAAAGTTCTTTCAAACTGACCTGTCCCTGCCTGATTGATACGGAAATAAGTGGAAAGTTCCATCGGACATTTCACACCTTTCGGAATGTAGCAGAAACTTCCGTCGGAAAATACTGCGGAATTCAACGCAGCATAGAAGTTATCGCCTCTCGGAACCACTTTCCCGATGTATTTTTGAACCAAATCACCGTGATTTTGAATGGCTTCGGAAATGGAACAGAAAATAATTCCTTTTTCCTTCAGTGTTTCTTGGAAAGTGGTTTTCACGGAAACGGAATCCATTACAATATCTACCGCAACTCCCGCCAAACGCTTTTGCTCCTCAATGTTGATGCCGAGTTTTTCAAAAGTTTTCAAAAGTTCAGGATCTACTTCGTCCAAACTGGCAAGTTCGGGTTTCACTTTCGGAGCGGCGTAATACTTTATTGCCTGAAAATCAGGTTTTTCGTATTTGATGTTTGCCCAATCCGGTTCTTCCATTTTTTGCCAAATTCTGTAAGATTCCAAACGCCAATCGGTCATCCAACTCGGTTCGTTTTTCTTAGCAGAAATCATGCGAATAATTTCCTCGTTTAAGCCAACGGGAAAATCTTCATACTCAATATCGGTATAAAAACCTGCCTCATATTCTTTGGTTTTGAGGTCTTCGCGTAAATCGTCTTCGGTGTATTTTGCCATTTTAATAATTAAGAGATTAGGAAATTAAGGGATTAAGAAATTACTTGTCTTGTAAAAAACTTACTTGTTTCCTGTTGTATTTCTCTCCAAATATTTAATAAAGTGATATAATTCTTTACTGATTTCAAAACAATTATCACTCAATTGTTTGAAATCGTTTTCTGTTATTTTTTTCAAACGTAAAAGAATATAAAGCATATTCCTTACTTCTGCACTGCTTCCTTTGGCAATCCATAAAAACCTTACAAACTGCTTATTGTTATTATATTCCGAACCTTCTGCAATATTGTTAGATATGGATAAAGTTGCTCTTTTTAATTGGTCAATTATCGCAAACTCTTTTTTGAGATTTTCACTTTCAAGAATACCAAAAATATCAACTGTGAAATCAATAGTTTTGCTATAAACTGGAAATTTCTCAAAAGGCACAGTCATCGTTTTAAATTATTAGGAGATTAGGAAATTAAGAGATTAGGATATTAGTTACTTTTTATAATATTCACGTCTTAATATTTTTGATTTCAAAGGAATTAAGACATCAACTAATTTCTTAATCCCTTAATTTTATAATAT
>JAGOJI010000103.1 GCA_017995195.1 Cloacibacterium sp. | reverse complement strand
TGATTAACTTTTCAACCTGTGTATCGTTGTATAAATCCAGATTGTGCCTAACTGCCAAGCTATCCACTTCTAAACCTTGAATTTTAAGTGTTACCCGCATACGGTCTAAACCGTCCAGTCTGATACCTCCCAAAACAGCTATTTTTAAAAGTTGATTTTGGTATTCTAACTGATTTTGATTTTGTGTATTAAGCATAATAGAAAATTATTTTTATAGAACCTTTCCGTTTCAAAAATAACTAATACATTTTAATAACCAAAATTTTTAAGATTTGTTCAATACTTTTACATTCTCTATTTTTGCTTTGCAACCGTATTTATGGTAATAAACAGTACTTATGAGTTTTGGTAAACGATTGACAGAAGTAAGAAAAAACAAAGGACTTTCACAGGAAGACCTGGCTAAACAATTGGGAACAAAATCCCCTGTAATTGGAAGATACGAACGTGACGAGATGAAGCCTTCAATTGATACCGCCAACAAGTTAGCCGAGTACTTAGAAGTATCCTTAGATTATTTAACAGGCAATACCGATGTGCTACTGGACACTAACACTCTCAACCGTATTTTAGAAGTACAACAGTTACCTGACGATGTTAAAGAAAAACTCTTTTATTTTATTGACATGACCATCAGGGATTATAAAGCAAAAAAAGCATATAGCGGATAAACAAAAAAACCACTCCTTTTGAGAGTGGTCTAATATTTCACATACTATGTTAGAATTAATAATAGAAATTTTAAGTTATATTGGGCTTCTTAAATCTTCCAAAAAGAATAAAAAAAACAGCTAATGACGAGTTATTTTAAAAGATTTTCTTTCACTAAAATTCCTTTTTCATAAAACTGTATTTTTAATGTGTCTTGGTTTTCATTAAACTCATATTGTTCACCTTCTTTTTTTCCTGACACATAAAATCCTTTAAACTGTAAGTTTCCATTACTGTAATACAAGTAACTGAAGCCTTCCTTTTTTCCTTTGTAGTAATTATCGGAAAAATTTATTTTACCATTTTCAAAATATATCGTAATGTTCCCGTGTGGCTCATCATCTATATAGTTTCCTGTTGAGTAAACAACACCGTCATTATAAAAACTGACAGTAGCTCCGTTCAATTTCCCTCCAGAATAATTTGAAATTTGAAGTAAATTACCAGCTTTATCATATCTTTTCCATACGCCTTCTTTTTTTTCATTCTTATATACTCCTATTTCACAATCATTACCGTTACATTCTTTAATCTCTCCTATTTTGCTAGTTGTCTTACAACAAGCAAATAGGGTGAAAGCAAATGTTAAAACTAAAATTTTAAGGATGTATGTTCTTAAGTTGATTAATTCCATGATTAAATTCTATTTGTATATTTTCAGTAAATCTGCTCACTTTATCAAGTGCCTGATGGAATAATGCCTTAGAGTCTTTCATTAAATCCGTTCCTGTTATTCCTGTATAAATACTCTTTCCTGCTTGTTGTAAAAAACCATTTGGACCAGCATCTGAAAAAATATGACCTGTTAGAAACTTTGGCATTTGTTTTGCCATTTCCAAAGCTCCTATAGCGGGACCTATTTTTTTATAATATTCCCCAGTCTCTTTCATTTGCGGTATTGAAATTAATTTATTATCAAAACCTGTTTCTGCAGCTCTTTCAGTCATCTTATCATAGACGGCCTTGTTATTTGCAATTTCAATAAAAACAGTTTTCATCTTATTAGTCCATTCGTCTGTTTTTGTTGACCAAGTTTCATTAGCCATTTCTGTCGCCACTTTATTGGTCTGAAACAACTTATTCCCTTTATCATCAAAAAACACATTGAACTTATCATTTGTCTGTTTTGTTAATTCTAATTTACCGGAAGCATTTAATCTCCAATGGTCAGAAGGTTTCATTCCGTCAGGGTCGGTAAATCGCATTGGATTATCAAAAGCATATGAATAAGGCGACCACCTACGCATCTCTTCAGCTTTCGGATCGATTTGCCAAAAACGAGGAGCGTCCGGAGTATAAACCCTAGCCCCGTAGTCATAGACGTTTAAACCGAGTTCATCCTGCCATTCTTTGGAGTTATATTTATACTTGTATTTGCTTACCCGTTTTTTTGACCGCTTTTGCGTTCAATCAACTCTTAAATTTCCAATAACAGTATTTTTGCTATCTAAGAACGTCCCGCTTTTCTGCTTTTCAAAAATAAGCCTTTTATCTTTATTTAGACATTTTTCTTACGTTATCTTTTGGGCGACTTCGGAGCGTAATTCTGTTTTTTTGATTTCAAAAAAAACAGCTCATTTGCGTTTACAGGGTACTGTAAACACACCTTGCTTTTTTCCCCTTTTGTTCTATTATTTTTTAAAAAAGTGGCCAACCAAAACCGTATTTATATCAAGAGGAGTTTTGAGGTTTTTTTTGACCTATTTTTTGAAGCTAAAAATTAACATTTTTGTTAATCAAGTCCCGACTATCATTAGTCGGGATTTTAACATAAAAAATAATCGTGCAATTTTTACGGATTTGTATACATTTTTGTTTACTTGGGGCGGACTATCCTTAGCCCGCCATACCCATTTAAAGCTGCCGATAAAATTGGAAGCTATTCAGGCTCTTTTAAGGCAAAAAAATACCCTAAAACCCGAGAATAACTTTTTAGCTATGGTTTTGCACCAGCAAAAGTTATTTCCCGTTTTTCAGGGGCGTATTGTATGAGGTAATTTATCCGATTGGATGGAAGCTGTCGATTTCTTTCTGCAGGTCGTCTATATCGTTGATTAAATACATTTCTGTGGACAATATTCGTTTATGCCCTGCCATATATTGAACCTGCCTTAAATTGTGGTTTTTTATCCAATGCGTGATAACGGATGCCCTGACCTGTAAGAAGTTGATGAACTTAGGATTATGAACCCTGAGGTCTTCGGTTAGACGTTTCCATATATTTAATGCGCTTGCATTGCCGACCTGTGTTTGTCCTGATGCCGGAGTACTTAAAAACAATTGCTTGGTTTGCGATTCTTTGTGGTATTTAAGCAATTCATTCCGGGTTTTGTACTGGTATTCCATTAAATCCATTATTTGGCTTGATTTAAGCTCTAAAGTCCTGTCTGTTCCTATTCTGCCACCTCTGATACCTATTTTGCCATTTCTAAGGTCTAAATCCTCTATTTGGATTCTGCTTACTTCTGCCGTAGTGATACCCTGATTCAATAGTAAACCTATGATAACCTTGTTTCGTTCTTTGCTTAATTTATACATTGTAAACCAATTGTGATGGCTTCTTGGGTCGCCTTCTTTAGGTGTTTGGTAATTCTCGTAAATGCTTTGCAGTTCCTGTGGCGATAATATGGGATAAAGCTTTTGTTTTTGCCCTCCCTGTAGTTTTATTTTTTTAGCAGGATTGTACTCTTTTTGGTGTATTTCTATCTGAAAATCAAAAAAGTGTTTTAAGGCGTATAACCGGAGTTTTCTTGTAACGGTGTCCATTCCTTTTTTTTGCAGATGATTTAGGTAAAGCAGTATTTCCTTTTCGCTACAGTTCTGAACCTCTGTATTGTCTTTGTCTAAAAAACTAATAAAATTCATAGTATGGTAGTAATACATTTCGACTGTATTTTTGCTTAAGCCTTGCTTCTTTAAGTATGTTTTAAAATCCATTTTTTGAGCAATTGATAAGATAATTAGGTTTCTTTTTCTTCAAGTAAGTGGGTGTATATCTGTGTGGTTTCTAAAGAGCTATGCCCTAAAAACCGTTGCACCTTCTGCAAGTCCATTCCATTGGCCAGCAGATGCGTGGCGATACTGTGCCGTAAACTGTGTAAGGTTATACTTTTCTCTTTGAGTTTTATGTTTTCACTTTGGCTTATGATTCGCAGTAAACGGTTTGCGAGTGTTCCCCCTGTTAATGGCTTGCCGTAGATATTGATAAATAAGGCACTTTCTTTTTTGTCTTTTACCAATAATGATCTGTATTCAAAAATCCAATCCTGTAATATTTTAGAAGCCGGTTTATTAAAAGGTATTAACCGCTGTTTGCTGTTCTTTCCCTTTTTTACGTGTAGTATTCTTGTATCAAAATTAATATCGTCAATATTGATATTTATCCCCTCGCTTCTTCTAAGCCCGCAACCGTAATAAATCGTAAGCATTACTTTATCCTGATGGTTTAACGCTTCCTGTTTTTGGGTTAAACATTCCGTGTTCTCTACAATTTCGTATAATTCTTTCACTTCCTCTATGGTTAGTATTTCTCTCTGTAAGGTTTCTATTTTAAGCCTTTTCAAATTTATGGCAGGCAATCCTGTTACCCCTTTGTGGTGTAAAAATTCGAAGAACTTTTCCAGTCCCCAAAAGTGATGATTGATGTAGTTGGTGCTTAATCCCCCGCCTTGTCTTTGATTATCCCTGCTGATTAAATACTGGTAATAGCCCCGGATGTGCGCACTGGATATTTGATTGATTTGTTTGACGTTGTTCTGTTCCAAATAGTATAAAAACTCCCTTGCCACATTAGGCAGGTTGTACACCGTAGCCTGTACAAAACCCAAGATGTCTAACCATTCTTTGAACGCTTTTTCTAAATAGTGGTAGTTTGCGGATTGCAAGGGTAGCTTTTTCATATTTTTTTAGTCCTCTTATACTGCTTGTTGTTCATTAGTTCGCTGCGGCTTTTCCCTTTGTAGCTTTGGATTTAACCGAACTAATTTTAGTTTTCGCTCGGTTGTGTTCACTGCTTCGGTTTTCGATGTTTTCCACTACTGTTTTAAGTACCGTATCTATTTTGTTTTCAAGGGATTTGTATTCTTTTTCACTGGTAAACTGATAACTATAGGTTTGCGTCTGTTTATCGTGTATTTTTTTGATAATCCCTACATCTAACCACGTATTCAAATGATATTGAGCAGTACTCTTGGCGATTCTTAAAGTGGTTCTTAATTGTGCATTGGTAAACAATTCGGATTTATTTTTCAGTATGGTTTTAAAGGCTTCGAGTTGGTTTCGGCTTCTTCCTGTGAGCGTATCGGCTTTTCGGATTAGGATTTCTTTAATTAGCGTATTGGCATTTTTAATATCCTCGATGGTGGTTTCTATATATTCTTCGCCTGTTTGCTCATCGTATTTTAATTCCCTTTGATATTGATGATAGAAAGTAATCAGCTCTATAAATTGCAGATAATGTGCATTGGTTCTACGCGGTTTTAATACTTCACTGGGTAATTCCAGTAATTCTGCGTAAGGATTGATTACTCTGATTGATTTTAGTAGATATTGAGAGTTTTGTAATAGTGTTTTAGCTTTAATTTGTGCCTCTATATCTATATTGCCTGCGGAGGCTCTGCGCTGATAATTCATGATTTTATTGTCTTGTTCGGGGCTTTCGTCCAGATAGATTAAAAAACTGCGGTTGGCGTTATCCTCATAGATGCTTTCCTTGGTGGTACAGCCTGCCACGCATACAGGGCCTTCCACGGTGATATTGGTGGTTTTGGTTTCGCCCTTGGTATTTTTAAAAGCAATGGTTTTACTGATTTTCTTTTTGCTTTGCAGTTCCCTAATGGGATAAAGTGCGCCTTCCGCTCCGTCTAAGTCTTCTATCAGTATGAGTTTGTGTTTTAGTTCCTGTTGCCCGAAGTAGTAAAAGGCGTTTTCCGATAGTGTGGTTATCTCTATTTTCTCCTCCTCCGGGATTAGGTTTCCGATAGATTCCTGCAAATGGGTTTTACCTGTACCGCTACTGCCTAAACTAATCACGTGCAAGGGTTGTTCTCGTTTTCTACTGCTAAAAATTAAATACATTATCAGGCGGTTGGTTTCTTCTCCGATAATCCCACTTTCTCCGATTAACCCATTAGTGGTTTCTAATAAGTTTTCAGAGGTTAATAATGCCTGTGCAGCTTGAACTTCTTTTTCCGTGAGCTGTTTGGTTTGGGGCTTTATGGTTGTGGCTTCTAATTGTTCCAATCGGTATTTCTCCAGAGCTTCAATCAGTTCGTTTATACTGGCTTCGATGACACTTGTGCCGATTTCTAGTTTCGTAGCCGTTTTTCTGATTAACTTTTCAACCTGTGTATCGTTGTATAAATCCAGATTGTGCCTAACTGCCAAGCTATCCACTTCTAAACCTTGAATTTTAAGTGTTACCCGCATACGGTCTAAACCGTCCAGTCTGATACATCCCAAAACAACTATGTTTAAACGATTATTTAAGAATTATAACTAATTTTGATTTATT